>CAYTIT010000154.1:0-4135 GCA_964437975.1 uncultured bacterium | reverse complement strand
GTCTTGCACTTATGGCTGGACATCTAGAAGTCACACTAGAGACCGCTATAGAAAACACGCAGCAGCTTCACTTGAAGCTAAACAAAAAAGAAAAAACAATCATTTTTGCGACCCCGTTTCATCTAACAGCGGATATAAACGGAAAAGCAATTGAAAATCGATTAAACCCTAAAAATGGTAATTATGATGCGCTTCCGAAACCAAAGAGTCTTCTTTTAAATGCTATAAAAAAAATTCTCGATTATTATTCTTGCTCTATTGAACATAAAATGAAAATTAGCAAAATTGAAGAAGTGGAGGACCACGAACTTAAATTTAGCGCTGAAATTTTACCAACATCTAAAGAAAATTATTCCATTAAGAGTATCTTGACTCACTGGGCGTTACAACCGCTACTGCTAGCCTTTCCGAATATTTGGGAAAAAGTAACAAGCCCAACCGTGTGGGCTCCCGACTTTTTCAAGTTAAAGCTACGTCCTTGGACTCCAGCAAATTCCAACATGAGCATCGTTGCAGAAAATAACAATGTTGTGTAAGAGTTGATATCGTCCCCACCTAAAGGCCTGACAATGACCCATAAGTCATTTCAGATGGATTCATAGAATACAACGCGGATACCAAGGCGAGTTTTTCCCATCCACGCCCTATGTATGTCATTCCGGGTTCTTTATCGCTTTTTCTTCCTAAAACCCCTCCCAACTTCGCGATTTTTCTTATTGCCTCCCTGACTCATCGCTACCGAAAGAAGTCTTCGATCTCATCTTTTGTCTCCTAGTTTTATAGAATGAAACTCTTTGAAGCACCAGTTATCTTGCTGTGAAAACATATTGATCTCCCATGAGTGATAGAAAATCAACCAGTTTATCAAAAAATGACTTATGGGTCATTGTCCGACCTAAAGACAGGAGATTTGTGGGAAATTATCTTACGAGCAGGTCTGCAATAGTTACTTCCTACTGGTTCCTGGTTCATCGAAGGTTCCAACGAACCTCCTCCGCAGGCTAACACCCGATGTTCTCGGGCTAATACATTGAAAACTCCCACGTCGTCTTCCCATTTTATTTTCCAAAAATTTTAATCAAGCAGGCGCTTTGCCTAAAGAAGAGAGCGTGGAAAAAAAGAGTCTTATCGCGTATGACAAAACAAAGGGGGCATAAAGAGATGGAAACTAATGAAGGCGTTTTGCATCAAGGTTGCCCTCATGGCTGCGCTTATAGGTTTGCTTGGATGCGGTGTGTTAAAGAAAAGAAAAGATCTGCCGCCCATGATTTCTCAGGTTGCTCTCGAAGAATCCGTGCAACAGGGAGTAGAAAGCCGCGCGTTGACGTTGGGACATTGGCCATCAGCTGCGTGGTGGGAGATGTTTGGCGACGATCAGCTTGCGCAATTGATGAAGCGGGCGCTCGAAGATAACCCCGACCTGAAGCGCGCGATTGCGCGCGTTCAGGGCGCGAGAGAACACGCAAAAGAGGTGCGCTCTGCTTTACTGCCTCACTTAAGCGCGTTTTTTAAAGACGATTACCAACATTTAAGCAAAGATAGCTTATACCGTTTTCCCCCATCTAAAGTGCCTGCGGTCGTCAATCAAGTGTTTTTAGGCTTGAGCTTCGACTATGAAATCGATTTGTTTGGCAAAAATCGGGCAAAATACCGCGCTGCACTAGGTGAGTTTAAAGCCCAACGCGCCGAAATGGCTCAAGCCTTTTTAATGATCACGATTGCTTTTGCCGAAGCCTACTTTACCTACCAAACACACCTTCTTCACATTGAACTTCGAAAAAAAGAGGTCGAAGAGCGAAAAGAGCTCTTTGAACTCACAGAAAGACGGGTCGCTTTTGGCCTTGACGATGTGATCGCACTAGAAGAAAGGCACGTCGCTTGGCAAGGGGCACAGGAAAAACTTCTTTCTGTTGAAAAAGCTCTTACCTTAAGTCGCCATCAAATGCACGCCTTGCTCGGGATGAGTCCCGACGATCCGCTCGACCTTTCCCTGCCTAAGGCGCGCTTCGATGCCCCTTTTCCCTTGCCTGAAAACTTGCCGATTGAACTCGTGTCGAGACGACCCGACTTGATGGCGCAGATTTGGCGCGTCGAAGCTGCAGCGCGCCGCGTTGGTGCGGCGAAAGCGGCCTTTTTCCCCAATATCAATCTTACCGGGTTGGGTCGGTTAGAAACCCTGTCGTGGTCGCTCCTTTTTTCTGTCGATAGCTTGGCAGGATCGCTTGCACCGGCGTTGACGTTGCCCCTTTTTACTGGAGGGCAGTTGACTGCTGCCTTAGAAAAAGAGCGGGCTTCTTTTGATGTAGCAGTTCACGATTACAACCGCCTTGTCCTCAAAGCAGCGCAAGAGGTTGCTGATGCGATGGCAACCCTTTCAGCTGTCACTGAGCAAAAAGAGGTGCAGCGCGCCGTTGTTGAAGAGCAAAATGCGATCACCTATTTGACAAGTGAGCGTGTCCGGTTTGGCTTAGATAACCGTCTTGTTTTGCTCGAAGCGAAGCTCGCCGCTATTGCGCAAACAGTGCGCGCTATCGATTTTCAATATCAGCGTTATATTGGAATTTTATACCTTGTTCGCGCGTTAGGCGGGGGGTATCACGTAGAGGAAACGGTTGCAGGGTAAAGCACATGGAAGAAAATCAGCCAGCGCCAGAAAGCCAAGACAATCCTGCAAAAAGGAAAAAAGTGTTTCTTTTTGCTGCGATGTGCTTTGTTCTCCTCGCTGCGGTTGTAGGGCTCTACTGGCTTTTTGTATGGCGGTTTGAAGAGTACACCAACGATGCGTATGTTCATGGAAACCAGGTTGAGCTGACGCCGCAGGTACCGGGGATTATTGCGGCAATTTACACCGATAACACCCGTTATGTCGAAGCTGGTCAGGTGTTGGTTGCCCTCGATCCAACCGATTATGTCTTGGCCCTCGAAAAAAGTCAGGCCGATCTCGCTGAAACCGTGCGCCGCGTTGATCAAATGTTTATCGCCGTTAAAGAACTCGAAGCAGAGGTTCAAGGAAAAGAGGCGAGCTTACTTCGAGCACAACAAGATTTTGATAACCGCGTGGAGCTCGCTCCTATTGGCGCTGTGGCACAAGAAGAATTCGAGCATGTTGAGACGGCCCTTTTGCGCGCTGAGGCCGACCTCGCTGCTGCTGAATTTGCCTTGGAAAAGGGGTATGCCCAAGTGAGCAATACGACGTTGCCTACCCACCCACTTGTTCAACAAGCTCGTGAGGAGGTGCGCCGCGCTTGGGTCAACTTAAGGCGATGCAACATCATTGCCCCCGTCAGCGGATACATCGCCGAGCGCAGCGCGCAGCTGGGGGAATTTGTTCCCACATCCAAACCTTTGTTGGCGATCATTCCGGTGAATGATCTTTGGGTCGATGCGAATTTCAAAGAGACCCAATTACCTAAGATGCGTATTGGGCAACCGACACGCTTGACGGCCGATCTTTATGGGCATCGCGTCGAATTTCACGGCAAAGTGGTTGGGATTAATCCGGGAACAGGAAATGTCTTTTCTGCTTTGCCACCTCAAAATGCGACAGGTAATTGGATTAAAATCGTGCAGCGCGTTCCCGTCCGGATCAGCTTAGCGCCAAAAGAGCTGGAGAAACACCCTCTTTGGCTCGGTCTTTCGATGAACGTAAGCGTCGATATTAGCGATCAACGGGGCGCTATGTTGGCTACGACTGTAGAAACAAAGCCCCTGTATGCAACTTCTCTTTACGAGGAGCAAGTGCGAGGTGCAGATAGGGTCATCGATAAGATTATCGAGGAGAATACCACAGCCCCATGATGGAAAAACCGCTTTCAGGGCCAACACTTTATGTGGGAGTGATTGCCCTTGCCCTTTGCGCTTTCATGCAGGTGCTCGATACCTCGATTGCCAATGTGGCTATTCCCTATATTGCAGGTGATCTCGCAACGAGTACCGATAATGGCGCATGGGTCATTACGATGTTTGCTGTTGGCAATGCGATTTCGCTACCGCTCACAGGATGGTTGACAAAGCGGCTAGGGTCGATCCGACTCACTGTCTTGTCGACCTCTCTTTTTACCTTGACTTCATGGCTTTGTGGCGTTTCGTGGCGCATGACGCTGCCAGTGACGCTTCGGTTTATTCCGGGATTCGT
>CAYTIT010000153.1:0-4142 GCA_964437975.1 uncultured bacterium | reverse complement strand
ATAGCGACCCCAAGAACACGCCTTACTCCAAACGGAAAGTGACAACGGCGAAAACCGACTTTAACCCGCAGGTGCCGCCGCTGAGGTCTGTGCTCTATCTTCTGCAACAGATCT
Source organism: uncultured bacterium (assembly GCA_964437975.1). Classification (GTDB taxonomy): domain Bacteria; phylum Chlamydiota; class Chlamydiia; order Chlamydiales; family Simkaniaceae; genus JBCCHO01. The sequence continues at coordinate 4,028 of CAYTIT010000153.1, read as the reverse complement.
TTTTCAATGAGATAAAAAAAAGCAATTGTTTGGGCAACTTGCCTCACTTCGTGCATCCGCAAGTAATCGGAGTGGATAGAGAGAAAAAACCGCTGCATCCACGAAAAAAGCTCTAAACCATACCAATGCAAAAAGCGCTGACGTTGAGCTGCCAGTCGATCTTGAATGAGCGCCCGCTTTTCGTCTAGAGAAAGAGCTTTGAGTTCTAACATCTGCCCCGCATAGTAAGGAGAACTCAGTCCCAAGAGCATCTCGCTTTTCAACATTTCAAAGCGGCGTTTGATTTCCAACGCTTCTTGGGCTGTGGGCACGTGCACAATCACTTCCCCTGCAACTAGCACCTTCGGATCGCCATCAAGTCGAAAGGGCGCTAAAAAAACGCGCACGAGCTCGCCTCCTTGCTTGGGAGCGACATACCGCATGACACTATCATAAAAAAACCGCTCGATGTCGGGCTGTTTTTCGGCGATAAGGCGAATGGCAAGCGTCGTCTCACCGAGATCAACAGCTTCTATCAAGGGCAGCGCGCGCCCCTTTTTTTCTTCAATCGCAAACGAAGCTACCAGCCGCTGAATCGCCGCAGCGTGATCTACCATGTCGCCTTCAGCTAGACAGGGAAAGATATTTGCTTCCTTTTTCACTTTGACTTTCATAGTGCTTTCTCTCTAAGGGACACATCTTTTTGGGGCCGATTAACGTTCCCGGAAACCCCCTTTCCTCCACTCTTTTAAAGGTGAGGACATGGAGAGGGATCCGGTTTTTTGACGCCAAGATAATCGCGCGCACGTGCAAAACAAACGAGTTGTGCTCAGCAAAGGCAATCGCCTCTTTGTAAGAAAGGTGAGAAAAAAGGCGCGCGCGCGCATTTTTTTGCGGATCTTCCGAATAGACGCCAGCGACATCTTTATAAAACTCCACTTTCTTCCCCTCGAGCGCCACACCGAGCGCCACAGCCGTTAGGTCTGATCCGCCCCGCCCTAACGTCGTAATTTCACGCGAGGTGCTCATACCTTGAAACCCCGCCACAATAACGATTTTTCCCTCTGCAAGGGCATCGATGATGCGCGTCGGTTCGACATGTTGAATCGTCGCCTCTGTATGGCGTTCGCACGTGATAATCCCAGACTGACTTCCGGTCAAACTCACAGCTTCGCACCCTTTCTCTTTGAGGGCGATCGCAAGCAAAGCCATACTCATTCTTTCGCCGACTGAAATGAGCATATCCTGCTCACGCCTTGGGGGATCCGAGGAAATTTGATGAGCAAGTGCCATCAATTCATCGGTCATTTTTCCCATAGCGCTGACGACGACGACAATGCGTGGATAGTGTTTTTTCCTTTCGAGGACAATATCAGCCGCCGTCACCACATGACAAATATTTTTTAAAGCCGCTCCGCCAAACTTCATCACAAGCAAGGGGTTGTCATCAAATTTTTTCATTTCTCGACCACGAAATTGAACATTCTTAACAAGTCGAATTCATTTTCCAATCAGGCCAGTTTTTTTCGAGTTGCTTTTATTATTAATTCTTTGCTAAACTTATTTCCTGTAACCATCATTTTTAAGTGGTGGGATCGACTGATGTCGATTAACCGATAATGGCTTCACCAGTTCAGCGATCTGTTAAAGCCATGTACCTTTTATTTTGGTAGGTAGAGGGGTTACCTCCTACTTGTTTAACAAGTTAAAGTGTAAACGCGAATGGAATTCCATTGCAAGCGAGCCCACTTTACCACGAGCAAAACCCTCTTTCGCCTACCAACATAAAAGAAGACAATGACAACAAAACAAACTTCCATGGAGCCACTGCAGTAACATGTCTGAGGAACTAAATTACGATTGGGATGAAAGTAAAATTATAGATGACGTCGATTTTTCCGAAGAAGACGCCAAACTTTTCGCCACCCTACTAAACAAAAAAGAGTCTGATTCCAACAAAGGTTCCATTTCTTCAATGGAAGTAGGCCAAATCTTAAATGGGCGTATTGTCGAAATTTCTCCCGATTTTGTCGTGATCGATGTGGGATTAAAATCCGAAGGTCTGATTTCTAGCGGTGAATTTAAATCTGAAGAGCTCCTTTTAGAAAACGAAGTCGAAGTCTATCTCGATCGAGCCGAAGGAGAAGATGGCCAAATTATCCTTTCTCGCGAAAAAGCGCGCCGGCAACGCAAATGGGAATACATTGTCAACCATTGTAAAGAAGGGTCCACTGTCAACGGTAAAGTGATACGCAAGGTCAAAGGCGGATTAATGGTTGATATTGGAATTGAAGCCTTTCTTCCCGGCTCTCAGATTGACAACAAGCGGATTAAAAATGTCGATGACTACCTCGGCAAAGAGCTCGACTTCAAAATTCTCAAAATTAATATCGAGCGAAAAAATATCGTGATTTCCCGCCGTGAAGTCCTCGAGGCGGAGCGGAGCTCAAAAAGAGCTCAAGCACTCGAAACAATGCAAGTCGACGAGCTATGTAAGGGAACCGTCAAAAACATCACCGACTTTGGCGTCTTTCTCGATCTCGGCGGCATTGACGGCTTACTCCACATTACCGACATGACGTGGAAACGGATCAAACACCCTTCTGAGATGGTCCAAATCGGCGACGAGCTCGAAGTGATCATTCTCTCTATCGACAAGGAAAAGGGGCGCGTTGCACTAGGACTCAAGCAAAAAGACCCCAACCCATGGGAAGAGCTCGAGCAAAGATACCCTCCAGGAACGATTGTCAAAGGGAAAATCGTCAACCTCGTTCCTTACGGTGCTTTCATTGAAATTGAAGAGGGCATTGAGGGCCTCATCCACGTTTCTGAAATGTCTTGGACACAAAACATCACCGATCCCAACGAAGTATTGACGAAAGGGGACGACGCAACTGCGATCGTACTCGCTGTCCAGAAAGACGAGGGAAAAATTTCTCTTAGCATCAAACAACTCGAAAAAAACCCTTGGGAAGAGGTCGAAGCCAAGTACCCCATCGGAAGCACAGTGAAAGCCAAAGTGCGCAACTTGACCAACTATGGCGCGTTTGTCGGACTAGAGCCTGGAATTGACGGTCTCATCCATATTTCCGATATGAGTTGGATTAAAAAAGTTTCTCACCCGTCAGAAGCCTTGGAAAAAGGCGATGAGGTCGAAGCGATTATTCTTTCTGTAGACAAAGAGAGTAAAAAAATCACTTTAGGCATTAAACAACTCAGCGAAAATCCATGGGAGTCGATAGAAAAAAACACTCCCGAAGGATCGGTCGTCAAAGGAACTGTGTCGAAAATCACCGCATTTGGCGCCTTTATCGAACTCGAAAATGGCCTACAGGGATTAGCGCATGTCAATGAACTGTCTGACGAGGCGTTTGGGAAAGTCGAAGAGGTAGTCTCTGTCGGTGATGAAGTCACGGCAAAAGTCACTAAAATCGACCCAGAAAGGAAAAAAGTTCTCTTGTCGATTAAAGATTATCTTGTCGAAAAAAATCAGGAAAACAAAGATGACATTGTCGTAGGTAAAACACGGAGCGATAAAAAGTAACCCTGAGCTCCTTTTTGCTCGGACGAGGACGTTTTCCTTAGGGAAAAGAGAGAAAAAATTAACCGCAGTCGGTAAGAAGAGCCTTTGTTGATAACGCCTTTTAACCTTAATATCTAGCCCACCGCGATTTTAAGAACGTTGGGCTAGGGGTAATATCAATTTTGTGCTATAACCCTTTGAATATTAAGACTAAAAGCCGTCGATGAGACCCTTCCAACCAACCAAAAATTAGACATGAATAAAGACTTAGTAGCCATTTTTGAATATCTCGAAAGGGAAAAAGGAATCAAAAGGGAAATTATTATCGCCGCGATCGAAGAAGCTCTCGTAGCGGCTGCGCGCAAAAGCACAGCTAGCTCGGCGATGATCTCTGTGAAGATCGATCCTCGAACAGGCGATCTCGACGTTCTTGCAAGAAAAGAGGTCGTCGATCACGTCACTTATCCCGACGAAGAAATTCTTTTGGAAGAAGCGCGAGAAATCGATCCAGAGTGTGAGCTAGAAG
>CAYTIT010000152.1:0-4143 GCA_964437975.1 uncultured bacterium | reverse complement strand
CCAGTTATCTTGCTGTGAAAACATATTGATCTCCCATGAGTGATAGAAAATCAACTAGCTTATCAAAAAACGACTTATGGGTCATTTAGGTGGGAGAGGATGTCAATTCGCGCTGATGCTATCTACGCGCTCCCCGTCCAAGGTAAAGACCTTTTCAGGACAAATCTGCTCACACAACGCGCCAAGACTTGTCGATTGCAACACGATGAAATCAACTTCGTGTAAAGACGAAAGGAACGCAATGAAATTGGCATCGGGTTGGGCATCTAGAATGTAAATCAAAAGGCGTTCACGCGATGTTTTTTTAGCAACGCGACGCACCTCGTTAAAAAGGGCGATTGAAATCCCCTCTTTTGATGAAAGAGCTAAAATCGTGAGCTTTTTGTTCTCTAAAATCCGCTCGAGTGCGAAAAGGTGCTCCTCATCAAAGACTTTGTCGACAAGGTGAGCGGCAAACAACCTTTCAGCAATCTCGGCTAGCCCAACGCGAGCACATCCCGCCTGTTCAACAGCGAGTCCCGCGGCGATATTGGCCACATAAAGTCCTTCAGACAGGGGAATCTTTGATGCTAGGGTCATAGCAGCGACTGCGAGCACAGTATCCCCCGCCCCGGTGACATCTTTAACTTCGCGCGCTTTCGCTTCAAGCTCAAAAGGGGGCTTATCACGTTCAAAAAGTGTCATTCCCTTCTCAGAGCGCGTAATGGCAACCCATGTTGCTTTGCTCAGCTCGAGGAGTTTTTTGCCCACCAGATCGAGCGGAACCTTGCGTGAGACTTGAGCGGCGGCGTACGCTTCGGCGCTATTAGGTGTGATGAGCGTTGCGCCGCTATACTTTGTAAAGTCATCTCCTTTAGGGTCGACGAGAATGGGAACATTCCACAAACGCCCTATTTCGATGAGCTTTTTTAAAAGGGTCCTAGAGAAAAACCCCTTAGCATAATCAGAAAGAGCCATCGCCTTGACCTTTCCTCGCTGCTTGGTGACAAAGGTGAGAATGCGTTCTTCGGTTTCAGCGCGCAGGGGTAAAATGTGCTCTTCATCAACGCGCATCAAGTGTTGCGCATCGGCGACAAAGCGGTTTTTAATAGGTGTGCGCCACCCCTCTTCAGCGACAAGGCCTTCAACTGTCACATGCTCTTGCTGAAGCAGTGTGCACAGAGTAGAGCTCGCATGGTCTCGGCCAATACGCCCTACGGGAAGCGCCTGAGCGCCGAGTGCTTGAAGATTAAGCGCGACATTCCCAGCACCTCCAGGGAGGTAGGTGACCTCTTTTGCTCGTAAAATGGGAACAGGGGCTTCAGGTGAAAGGCGAGACACCTTTCCCTTTGTGTAGACATCGAGCATAAAATCGCCGATCACAAGCACTGTCTCGGCTTGGAGCCGACTCAATGTGCTAATCACTGCTTTTAAGCCCTTTTATTTGGAAGCAAATAGTTGCGAACATAATCCCGAATCGCTGACTCAAGGGTAAACTGCTCTTCAAAGGTGAGACCGTATTTTTTTAACTCTTTGTTTAATTTACTGCGGTCAGCGCAACTGTAATTTTGATAGCTACCGATGAGATCTTCTGGCATCGGCATATAGGCAATGCAGGGTTCTTTCTCAAGCGCGCTAAAGACTTTTTCTGCCAAGTTGTTCCACGTCGATGCTTTGCCACTTCCAACATTAAAGATGCCATTAATGTCGTGATCGAGCAAGAAACAGGTGAGACGCGCAGCGTCTTTGACATAGTAAAAATCGCGTTGTTGCTCTCCATCGGCAAACTTGTCGGGATCAGAAGAGCGGAAAAGTTGGACGCGCCCCGTTGTTTGAATTTGGTTGAACATGTGAAAAACCATCGAGGCCATGCGCTCTTTATGCGCTTCGTTGGGGCCAAAAATATTGAAGTACTTGAGCCCTGCAACTCGATCAAAGACCCCCTGTTCTTTAATCCATTTATCAAAAAGATGCTTTGAAAATCCATAGAGATTCATCGGTTCGAGGCAATTGATTTTTTCTTCATCATCTTCAAAACCAAACGAGCCATCTCCATAAGTCGCTGCAGACGAGGCATAGATAAAGCGATGTTCGTGAGTCAGCGCATAGTCGGCAAGGCGCACGGAAAATCGATAATTGTTTTCCATGATATATTCGCCATGAGCTGCTGTCGTATCTGAGCAAGCCCCCAAATGGATAAAAGCTTCGACCTCTTTACTCCTCCCATCTAAAAAGTCAAAAATCTCATGACGCGAGATCAGATCGATGAACCTCTTGCCGTGTAAATTCTTCCACTTGTCGGTCTCATTCAAATCGTCGACAAGCAAGAGATTAACATAGCCTTGATCGTTTAAACAGCGGACGACATGCGATCCAATCAATCCGGTGGCTCCGGTAATGACGATAAATTGATCGTCAAAAAGCTCTGTTTTCATATGCATTACTCGCGTTAGATGTACGTCTTGACACGACGGCAAAGAGAAGATAGGCCGATCATGGTTCAAGCATCGGGTAGGTTGCCAGCAACAGCGCGTGCCATGTCAAAAAATAACAGAGTCCTCTTTTTTCTTCCTAGACTAAACGGCTAAAACAAGAAAAAATTATGTCGACGCACAATCAGGATAAAACCAATGATCAGCAGAACGAGAAAGGAAAGAGACGGGGAAAAAGGAGATCCCTGCAAGATGTGGTGAAGAGGACAAAAAGCGCGTTTGCTTCGGCGCGCCAACACAGTAGAACGCCGAACCACTCCCCGTCATCAAAACAAAACGAAACCCTAGGTCGAGTAGCGCCTGTTTCACCGCGCGCAAAGGTGGTTTAAGGGCAAAAGCAGCCGGTTCAAGGTCGTTAACGCAACAGGAAAAATCAGCCCTTTGACACGCTGTCACAAGCTTGTGCGGTTCGCTAGTTGAGCACAGCTCTAGCAAACATCGAGCATAAACAGCTGGAGTCGACATGCCCCAATGAGGACAAGCAATCACCACCTGCTTCTTGAGGAGCGAAGGCAACCCAGCGATCTTTTCATTGCGCCCGGTTGCGTAAGCTGTTCCTAAAGAGAAAAAAAAAGGAGCATCAGACGAGAGCTCAGCCGCCCACTGCTGCAACTTTGCCACCGCAATGCCTTGAGATGTGAGCTGATTAAGGCCCCAAAGAACTGTCGCACTATTGCTACTCCCCCCGCCTAATCCCGCTTCTTGAGGAATCCGCTTGTTTAAATGGAGATGAAACGGTTGACAACACCCCGTTTTACGTCGAAAAAGTGCCAAAGCTTTCCATGCGAGATTACTTTCACCGCAAGAAAGGCTTTGATCGCTGCAGCTGAGACGATCAAAGCGAGCCGGTGTCAGGGTCACCTCATCGCCAAGCGAAACTGCTTGCATCACGGTTGCTACTTCGTGATAGCCGTCAAGACGTTTGCCGAGGACGCGAAAAAAAAGGTTAATTTTTGCAGGAGAAAAAAGGGTCAACGCCATGACGTTTTTGCCTTGGTCACAAAAGTCTCCTGCAACTTGCCTTTAGGAAGAGGGTGTACTCTCTTCATTTTTAGTGCGCGTTTCGAGCTCTTCACTCGCCTGCGCTTTTTGCTCTTCGGCCGATGGAACTTCTTCACCTGATTCAGACGAAGCAGCGGCAGCGGCACTTTCCCCTTCGTTGACAACTTCAAGGTGGCTTGGTGGCTGCTGCACCTCTCCATCACCTTTAATTTTAAGCTTAATTTCAGCGAGAACCCCTTCACTCAAAGAGAGCTGAATCGTATAAACGCCGGTTTTCTTTATCGGTTTAGGTAACAAAACCGACCGCCGGTGCAAGTCGAGTTTTTCCTCTTCGCCGAGCAGTTTGGCGATATCGACCGCATTCACAGAGCCGTAAAGGTGGCCATTTGGATCGCTTTTGACTGTCGTCACAAATAACTTTTCCTTTAACCGGCTAGCAACTGCACGCGCCTGTTTTTCATCTTCAGCAGCTTGCTTTGCCCGTTCTGCTTTTAACTTTTCTTGTAGCCGTACCGTTCTCTTGTCGGCAATGATCGCCTTTTTTTGCGGCAACAAAAAATTCCACGCAAATCCCGGCTTAGACCGGACAATATCTCCTTTGCGCCCGAGATTAATGACATCTTCAAGGAGCAAAAGTCCTTCTTGCATTCTCTTTTTTTTCATCAGATTT
>CAYTIT010000151.1:0-4145 GCA_964437975.1 uncultured bacterium | reverse complement strand
AGGGAAGATCCCACAAGGCGTGCGTGTGACAGCGCTTGGCAAGGTGACAGCTACCTCTCTTCGCCTTCTTGGTGTAGCGTGCACAGTTTACGCAACAGACGGCATCGAGCGGGAGCGTGTGTAAATGGCCTCGCTCCAGCGGCTAACGTTTCGCCCATTTTTTTTCTTGGACAAGGGGTGTAAACCAACTAAGAGGTCAATGCCAGCTAGGCCAAGAAGCACTTTTTCCGCATGGGTTTGCCCAAACATCGTGCAGCCCCTTGCGGGATTTGCCTACAAAAGTAGAAGGTTCCTTAGGGGTAGCGCCGTCAAGAGGGGCAGGGGCCGCTGTTATTGAATTCGGGGTTCCTGAAAGCCCGTGTTGGGGAGCTCCAGGAGAGAGGGGTGTAGGCGAAGATGTTGTCATGCCGTTTTGTGTGACAGGCGGCTGCCCTTCTTTATTTTGAATCGGTGAACTCATCGTTTAAAAGAAAAAAGTTGGTTGTGTGAAGGATGGGCCTAGTTTAAAAAAATAGATACATCACAAGTTTTTTTAACGTAGGCGAGCTCTTTCCTGGTCGACTCTTGGGGAAGAAATTGTATTCTTTTTGTCTTTTTGGTAGGATGGGTTGATCAAAACTGAGGAGTGATTCCACTTGAAATAAGCCTAGCCAGCTGATGTTAGGGGGCTTAAAGAGGGAAAGGCTCCTAGAGACTTTAAGGTAGCTTTCGTATGGTGATGGGTTTTTTACGCTTGTTTAAGCGCCATAAGCCAAAAATCAACTTAGACTCCAACAAAAGAGATACGTTTAGCGGTTGGGTCAAGTGCACAAAGTGCGAAGAGATGGTGCACGCGACTGAGTTGCGTGCGCAGATGAACTGTTGTCCAAAGTGCGACCACCACTACCGCCTTTCTGGAGTCGAACGGGTCGATTTGCTTGCCGATGCGGAGACATTTACCGAATTGTTTGGCGAGATTGAGCCGACAGATGCTTTGAATTTTGTCGATTCGGAAAAGTATGTCGAACGGCTTCAACGCGCGCGCAAAAAAACAGGGCGTAATGAAGCGGTTATTACGGGGACATGTGAACTCGAGGGACAGCGGATTTGCCTTGGCATTCTCGACTTTGGCTTTATGGGCGGGTCGATGGGGTCTGTTGTAGGAGAAAGGCTCACATTGCTCATCGAGCAGGCACTTCAAGAAAAGATCCCTCTTGTTATCGTCTCTTCATCTGGGGGAGCCCGGATGCAAGAATCGATCTTGTCGTTGATGCAGATGGCAAAGACCTCTGCGGCGCTGGCTAAATTTGCCGACGCTTCCCTTCCCTATATCTCTGTTTTGACTAACCCAACAACAGGGGGAGTAACGGCCTCATTTGCGGCCTTAGGGGATATCATTATTGCAGAGCCAGATGCGCTCATTGGTTTTGCCGGTCCGCGCGTGGTCGAGCAGACGATTCGGGAGAAGCTACCCGATTCGGCGCAAAAATCAGAATTTTTGCTAGACAAAGGGATGATTGATTGTGTTGTCCGGCGTAGTGAACTTAAGCAGCAACTTGGCTTTTTTCTCGCGTTTTTGACAGGGAATCGCCCTTTGTCCGCGCCAGAAAAACAACTCGATGACATGATTGCCTTATCAAAAAAAGCGCGCAAAAAAAATAAAATCGATATTTAACAACCAACCTGGGTAAAGGCTAAGTTATTGCCCTTGCTCGACCGAGCGCAATGCCCAACTCCCGCTTCTTGACGCGCGATCGGTAGACTTCCGCATGGCAAAGCGCCTGATTTTTCAAAACAGCTTGGTTTTGACAAGGAGGCGCTTGAGGATAAAAGAAAGCCATGCTATAAACTCAAGGCTATATTTGTCTTAAGTTGAGAAGTAAAATGTCAGAAGAATCAGTTTTTTCCCCCGATCAAATTCCCGTAGCGGTTGTCCTCGATGAACCGGGGGCCAAAATGCCGTCCTATGCTTCGAAAGAAGCAGCAGGAGCGGATGTCTACGCGTGCTTAGAGGGTGAAATCAGCTTACATCCCAAAGAAAGGCGCCTTATCTCTACGGGGCTCAAGGTTCAGATTCCGCTAGGCTATGAAATTCAAGTCCGCCCTCGCAGTGGACTGGCCCTTAAGCATGGGGTAACAGTGTGCAATACACCAGGGACAATCGATTCTGATTACCGCGGGGTGATTGGCGTGATTTTGGTGAATCTTGGCGAGAGTCTTTTTGTTGTCACTCCAGGGATGCGGATCGCTCAGCTGGTCATTGCTCCGGTAAGACGAGCTGCTTTTACCGAAAACACTGCCTTGAATAGCACAGCTAGAGGAGAGAAAGGGTTTGGCCATACTGGAATTCATTAGCGATTTTTTTAAGGAAGGAGAGGTCATCCGCCTCTCTTCGCTGCTGCAAGAAGGGGTTGTCTCTTTTCTGGAAGAAAACAGCCGAAATCAAGCCTTACGTACGTTGGTCGATGCGCTCTGTAACGCGGGAAAAATCCAGCAAGCCGATCCTTTTTACCATGCGATTTTGCGGCGCGAGAAAATTGTGTCAACGGGAATTGGGATGGGAGTCGCAGTGCCCCACGCAAAGCTCGAGGAATATGCGCATTTTTTTATTGCTCTCGGGATTCAAAAAGGAAATAAGGGAATCGAGTGGGACGCGCTCGACAAAGCTCCTGTGAGACTGATTTTTATGATTGGGGGGCCAGCAGATCGACAATCGGACTACCTAAAGATTTTATCTAGATTAACAGCAGCCATTAAAGACGAGCAGTTCCGTCAAAAGGTTTATGAAGCGGAATCTAGAGACGAAGTTCTGCAGCTATTTGAGCCTTATGAATGAATGTTCTTTTTCAGAACCAAGACATTCGTCTTCGCTTCGCGTCGGTACTCGATATCGTCTAGAAGAGCATAGAGAAAAGGGATCCCTAAACCGCCAATTTTCCGTTGTTCAATCGGGAGATCTTCAGCATCGAACGAGCGCTGTTTTGTTGTCGGATCGAAAGGGCGGCCACGGTCTTTTAAGGTGAATGAAACCCACCCTGTTTCCGAAAAAGAGTAGATCAACTCAATTGTTCCTTCTGTTGACGGGTAGCTATAGTGAATAATATTGATCACCGCTTCTTCGAGGGCAAGTTCGATTTTTTTTCGTTCTATCAAGGAGAGTCCTTCACGCTCGAGGAGCGAGGTGGCCCATGCCAAGATAGCGTGCAATGAAGGCAAGGTGGCGGGAAATGTTTTAGAAGATGAAGAGGTCACATGTAGGCTCTACTCTTTGCGAATTGAAGAGATCGCCTCTTCAGTATCGATAACTTCGGAGAGATAATATTTTAACAGTCTAAGGACAAATTTTGGAGTATTGTAGACCCCTTTTGTCGAAAAAACAATCTCTAAGTGGGGCGCTCTTTCTTTCATCAAAGCGATTAATGTGACGGTCACGGGGATGTCATTGGCAACTTTAGGGACAATCCAGATAGCGAATTGATGGTTAAATAAGGTCACCTTATCGGCAGTTTCAATGACGTGAAAGTAGTGGGGAAGCTGTTCGATTTGATGCGTTTCTTCAAAAGCACCATGTTGCAAAAGTCCTGTCTTTTCTAAAAGAGACAAGTCAACTTCAACAATGCCGTCGGGCATCCAACTAGCTAAATTGGAGGTGAATTTTTGATACGCTTCATCTAATTGAATGGGGTTCATGCGCGTGTTAGGCCTCCGTCAATTGCTCCTCTTATTTTCTTCATACGGAGGTCTCTTTTTTTTTTAAACCCAGGGCATCGGAAAAACTGCTCAGCCCGTAGGAAGCGCTGCAAGGAAAAAGGGCAATTTGGTATACCGACCGTGATCGAAGTCGCGGGAATTTTGCTAACGCCAGCGCTTCCATTTTTTTATGGGCAAAGCGGCCGGTAAAAAGAGAGAAATGAGGGTAAAGGCAACAACCCGCCCCTTGGATCACGATCGGTAGATCCCGATGCGATCGATAAAAAATAGGCTCAAACGCGATGGGTAGACTATGCGCACACTGACTTTTTTTCTGTTATTTATCTGGTCAGCGGCTGGATGGGGCAAACCCCTCGCCGTCCGTGTTTCTGCTGAATCTGCGATTTTAATGAACGCAGAAACGGGGATGATTTTGTATGAAAAAAGGCCGCATGCGCTCCAGTATCCAGCGAGTT
>CAYTIT010000150.1:0-4187 GCA_964437975.1 uncultured bacterium | reverse complement strand
CTTGGTAGTCGACGAGGGCGATACCCTGACTTGGATGGCTGATCGGAATGGTGATGCGGTCTTTTTCGCGAAGATCGCGGTAAGCAATCACTTTAGCGAGAATTTCCGCAGACATCAAATCGCACAGATAGGGATCAGCAACCGTGCGATAGATCGCTTTAAGGGTCGCATTGGCAAGAGCCAGATCTGCAGGTCGATCGGTCACCTGGCAGATAATGCCCTTAGATCCAGCACAAGCGCGGTAGCTTTTTCCTAAGCGATAAAGAGCGTCGCACGAGTTTTCAATCACTTGAGGCTCACTATCTTGTGCAAGAAAGTAGCAGCGCGACGGGTACTTAAAAAGCCAGGAAAGAAAAATTTCCCAATACTTAAAAGTTTGGCCCTTGAGAAAAGCGTCACGCTGTAGTCCTGCTTTATGAGACATGTGCTACTTGTTTGAGGGTTACCGAAGGCTACAATTGAAGAGAATCGCGCTCTTTCTTACAATCTACCCCTGGGAGATAGGCCCATCATGGGCTTAGGAAGCAAAAGGCGCCTCTTTTTTTAGTTTATACTGACTCTGAATGGAAAATCAATTTGACAAACCGGATAGGCCGTTTACCGATCGCGATTCAAGAAGCGGGAAGTTGGGCCAAGGCAACAAACTGCTTCTTGAATCGCGATCGGTAGATCTCAGCGCACGAGTATTAGAATGAAAATACAAACAGTTTATCCCCTCGTTTCTTTATCGGGTGAGCCCCAATGCGTCGACAATGTCTTTGTTTTGCCACATCCCCGCGTCAGCTCACACGAGCTGTTTTTTTGGAATCATCGGGAAATATTTGGCAACGACCACCCTGTTTGCATCGAATACTGCAGTGGCAATGGCGAATGGGTCATTGACAAAGCACTTCATTCACCTCAGTGGAATTGGATTGCAGTAGAAAAGAAAAGCAAACGGGTGAAAAAAATAGCGGCCAAGCGGAAAAAACACGGGCTAGACAATTTGGTGATTGTCGCAGGTGAAGCGGCTTTTTTTACAAAGAGCTTTCTTCCCGACGGATCGGTTGCAGCAGTTTATATCAACTTTCCCGATCCTTGGCCAAAGCGGCGCCATGCAAAGAACCGGCTGTTGAGCTCGACCTTCATTGAACAACTCAAGCGCATCGCCGTTTCAGGGGCAGCGCTTGTCATCGTGACCGACCATCAAGAGTATGGGGGTCACATCACACGAGAAGTGGCGAAAGTGACAGCGTGGAAAGAGGTAAGTAGCACGCCTGAGTTTGAGCAAGACTATGGAAGTTCCTATTTTGATCGACTATGGCGATCAAAGGGGCGTTCTATTCAGTTTCTAGTCTACCAAAAGGAGGCGAAGTGAGCTATGCCACACGAAATTCAGGTCGATCAAAGAGGGTTTTTCCAAGGTGGCGCTCCGTATGTTCCTGTGATGTCAACCGAGGCAGAGGGTGATGTTGAAATTGTTCCCCTCTTCTTGGGGTTAGATGCGCCGCTGCGCTGGGAGTTTTCCAAGGCTAGACCACTATTTTGGCAGTTGGACTTTGGGTTAGCTTGTTCCACGTTTCCTCAAAATAGCCTGGTCGCACTGCGGTCACTAGAAAAGGGTGCCGCTTATTTTGTCGACCAGTGTTTAATCCCTCATCGAGAAGCGACCCTTGGCGTTGCGCTGTACCATGGACCCATCTCGAAAACAAGCGTTGAATTTCTTTCCTATGGATTGCAGCAACTTGGAGCGGTATTTCCTGAAGACATCCCCTTATTTGCCTGTTTTGATCTAGAGCAAGAGCTAAGCGCAACTCAAATTGCCCTCTTAACTGGCCCCCATTATTTTCCCTATCTTCATATTGGGTTAACGCGCAGCTGTTATCCTCTAGCTGTCTTGTCGTGCGAAGAGAAACAATGGAGAGGAGTGGCTTTGCATCGCACACACACAGGTCTTGTCCTTCCCCTACCAGAAGTCATGGCTTCGTCTCAGCAGACATTGATTGATGATGTTATCGAGACGTTGACGCGGCAGGCGGTTAGCTATCGCCTTTTATATGAATCTCATATGAGCGAGCAATGGGAAGGGCTAGACCAGCTGGTCGTTTTCCCAGAGATGTTATCAGAGCAGGGAAAGCGCAAAACAAGGGGGTTTGTCGCAGCCGGAGGGCGGGTGCTTAAAGCAACAAGCGGTGATCTTGCGACTTTATACCACTTCTTGAGTCGCGATCGGTAGAACAAGAGTTAATCGAAATAGATCTTCTTTAAGCTGCTAAGAAGTGCTTCTTTATCGATTGTCAAGATTTTGACACAAGAGTCATTTTCCCCAATAGAGAGGTAAATCACCTCTTTTCCTTGTTTTTGCTTGATCACAAATCCTGCTGGGAAGACACATCTAACGTTGGGATTAGCCGTATTTAAGAGCGGGGCAGTAAAAATACCCTTAAAAAGAAGAGGGTAGTGTGAGACCTGAGTAATACGGAAAGGGCGTTTTGTTTCAAAGGTGTACGCACCCATAATGTACCAGAAAGTACCGTCGACGCAAGCAAACGAGCTATGAAAAAATGCGAGGTATTCGTCATCGCTGATTTTTAAAGCGGGGGTCCCGCCTCGCAACTCTCCCCATTGGGTTGCCCATCCACCATTTTTGGGGAACCGTGGGTGGGGGTGAATCACTTCACTAAGGTGAGCGAGCTTAAAATTTTCTAAGAAAAGGTTTTGATTTTTTGAGAGATAGTATTTGAAAAAAAGATCTTCTTGTGCGCCGTTGGTAACAGCAAAAGGGGTCCAATTTTTTTCAATGTTTTGCCGTTTAAGATCTAAAGAGATTTCATCGATGACGTCGAGTGTGGACGCATCTAAATGTGCTAGTTTAATGATTCTCGCTGAGCTTTCGCTCGGCCTATTTTTTCTAACCGAGCTATAGGAAAGATAAAGGTGATCATTAACAAAGAAAGCTCTCGGGTCTTCGTTAAATTCATTTTCCAGTCGAATCTCCCTATACTCTTCATCTGTTTGATCGAGATTTTCATCGAGCTTAACGCAGCCAATGCGTGCTTTAAAAGGTAAAGGGCAGCCGTTTGAAAATTGATCATAACGGAAAAAGAGCAGGAGATCGTCGCCGCGATCAATAAGAGAGGCATTATAGGGGGCAGTAACGTTGCGGATTGAGAGAGTTTTAACATCTAGAACAATCCCATCTTCTTCGGCAAAACGAACGGTAGATAGAGAAAAAGGGAGCTGAAGAAAAGGGTCTTTAACGTGAAAAGCTAGGGACTTGGTATTGGAATTGAGCCTTTGCTCCATAGCGAGTTTAACCGCTCGTGTTTCAAACCGGTTTTTTCGGATTTGATTCCGGGCATAAGAAAACACAAGCCCAAGTGCGACAAAAAAACTAAAAGAAAGTAAAAAAAGAGTTTTTTTCATATTTTAAAGGCTTGAAGCTAAATTGAGGCTGCTATTTGCCAGGCGAAAGAGCCAATCTTTTTTGCGTTTGGTGAGCCTTTAGGACGTCTTTGCTTTTTTTACGCAAAAAAAAATTTTAATTTTTGGGCGCAAAAAACGCAAGGAGCGCTCTTGCCTGAGCTTAACAAAATCAACACTATGCCAGACCATAGCGTGTAGTGTCATTTTTTCATAGCCAAAAGAAAAAATTTTATAAGACGATTGTTAAACGGTTATTGTCTAACTGGCTCAATTTCTCTAGGCAATCCCTACTGAGTGGGCAGTCCTTTAAATAAATGGTCAGGTGGTGTTTTGTCTTGCGGTTGAGAAGCTCATCGGGAAGATCGGTGATTGGGTTATAGCTCAAGTCGAGGGTGTGCACGTTGGGTAGCTTAGAGAGGGGTTGTAATGAGGTGATGTTGTTATAGCTCAAGTTGAGGGTGTGCACGTTGGGTAGCTGAGAGAGGGGCTGTAATGAGATGATGTTGTTATGGCTCAAGTTGAGGGTGTGCACCTTGGTTAGCTTCGAAGGATGTTCTAGTGAAGCAAGGTGAGGTGTAGGGCTTTGCAGACTGCGGATAAGGGCCAACCATGACTCCTTGCTCAATTCGAGGGGCTTTTTCGTCAAGCTTGGCTTCGAGTCCTTTGGGCCATCACTTTGGACCTTTGCACTTTTTTTTGTAACGACGAATTCATTGACAGGAATGCCGTTTACTTCGCCTTTTTCGTCGACGATCCCTTTTTGGTGGAGAAAGTTGATAAAA
>CAYTIT010000149.1:0-4345 GCA_964437975.1 uncultured bacterium | reverse complement strand
ATTCATATTAGATGTATCTCTCTCTGGGCGGAAATCTCGTGACTACACTATCTAACACGTGCTTCCCTGAAGAACACATTGTGCGAGCTGGTTCATCATGGAATGCTTTCTTTTTCTCAGAATGATCAGGAGCAGGAGGTTTTTATGCGGTGTGGTGGCCACCTATTAAAAAGGTAAAATTCTTGCAGTTTTGCCTTGGGTTTCTTATAATGAACAAAGAAGGCTAAGCGTGAAAAAGTGCATGTTAACGCATCAATTTCTGACAAGAGGTGAGCGTGGCTATGTTAGGAGCGCTGCCGGCATTGAGCCAGGGAAAGTAACGACGCTACAAAGGGTTTTGGATTACGCTTTTTTCTTTTGAAAAACGACGCACCTACTTCCTTTCCTCGCTCTAGCAAGCTAGGTATCTGCGCTGTGGAGGCATCATGAAAAAACGCGTGCAAAAAAGGGCGCACAAGCGGGGAGCGCACATGGTTGCCGACCTCCTTCCGCGTGTTTTACAACGGATGGATCGCGCCGTAGCACAAAAACCCGAACAGGTGTTGGCAAGTTGGCCCGATCTTGTCGGTACATCGATTGCAAAGATGACGCGCGCAGTGAGTTTTGAACACGGCATTTTCCGCGTACACGTAACCCACTCTACCTTGTATAGCTTGCTTGTCGAGCACGAAAAGGGGCGGTTACTCGCGTTGCTTAGAAAAAAGTTTCCAAACGCCGAAATCCGCGATTTGATGTTTCGCCTCGGCTAGATTCCCTTCCTCACGACGTTGAGTTTACGTTAGAGGCTCTTGCAGAGTGGATGTTAGCAAGAACCTCGTTAGCAACATGCAGGAACATATGACAATGACAAAAGAGAAAGAGGCGCGGCCAGAATACACCGCTAGTTCGATCACAGTGCTTGAAGGACTCCAAGCTGTGCGCGAGCGACCTGGTATGTATATCGGCGATACACAGTCAAATGGGTTGCACCAGCTCGCTTATGAAGTGCTCGATAACTGCATCGACGAGGCGTTGGCTGGCTACTGTCACCGCGTCCTTTTTACATTGAATGAAGATGGATCGGCCACAATCGAAGATGATGGGCGGGGCATCCCCATTGGGAAACACGAGCAAGAATCGAAAAAACAAGGGCGCGATGTTTCGGCTTTAGAAGTCGTGATGACGATCCTGCACGCCGGGGGAAAGTTCGATAAAGAGACCTATAAAGTCTCAGGGGGCTTGCATGGCGTCGGTGTTTCTTGCGTCAATGCCTTATCTAAGGCGATGCATGTCGAAGTGAGCAAAGAGGGAACGCTCTATGGCATGGATTTTGCGCGCGGCAAAGTGAAAAAACCCCTGTACAAAATGGGGAAAACAGAGCGCAAAGGGACAAAAGTCACGTTCACCCCAGATGATCAGATTTTCAGTGTGACGATGTTTGACTATGCGACACTTGTCAACCGCCTACGGGAACTCGCTTTTTTGACCAAAGGGATTGAGATTGTCTTTCGCGATGAGCGCACGGACGAGCGCGAGCCGGTGGTCTTTAATTACGAGGGCGGAATTGCTTCTTTTGTTTCTTATCTCAACGAAAACAAAACCGTCTTATTCGACCAACCGATTCACATTGCAGGATCAAAAGAACTTCATAGTGGGCCTGTCGAATTTGAAGTGGCCATGCAGTGGAATGACGGCTACAACGAGTCGATCTATTCTTATGTCAATAACATTGCGACAAAATATGGCGGCACGCACGTTTCTGGATTTTCTTCGGCCCTGACCCGCGTGCTCAATCAGTATATTCGCGAACACAACCTGATTAAAAATGCCAAGGTCTCGTTAACAGGCGATGACATGCGCGAAGGGTTGACTGCTGTCCTTTCTGTCAAAGTCGCTAACCCCCAGTTTGAAGGGCAAACAAAGCAAAAGCTCGGCAACAGCGAAATTGCCTCTGCTGTTCAACAAATTGTCGGTGAAGAGTTCGCCACTTTTTTAGCTGAAAACCCTCAAGTCTCTCGAACGATTGTCGAAAAAGCGCTCCTCGCAGCGCAGGCGCGCGAAGCAGCCAAAAGGGCGCGCGAATTGACGCGCAAAACAGCGCTTGAGACCAACCGCCTTCCTGGAAAGCTCAGCGATTGCCAAGAAAGAGATCCCGCCCAATGCGAAATTTATATCGTTGAGGGAGACTCAGCGGGCGGTTCAGCGAAAATGGGGCGCGACCGGCGCTTTCAAGCTATTTTGCCGATTAAGGGTAAGATTTTAAATGTCGAAAAGGCGCGGTTGCAAAAAATTTTGCAAAACGAAGAGGTGCGGACCATGGTATCGGCCTTTGGGTGTGGCATTGGTAAAGACAATTTCGATATCGACAAACTCCGCTATCACCGCATTATTATCATGACCGACGCCGATGTCGACGGATCGCACATCCGGACTCTTTTGCTTACCTTTTTCTACCGCCACATGCCAGCCCTCATTGAAAACAATTTTGTCTATATCGCTCAACCGCCCCTTTATCGCGTCGCCCGCAAAAAAGTGGTCCGTTATATCCATTCAGAACGGGATATGGACGAGTACTTGCTCAGTTTGAGTGTGAGCGATGTGTCGCTTAAACTCGCTTCCCTGAGCGAAGTTCTCGAAAAAGATGAAGTGAACTTTTTATTGCAACTCGTGTTAGAAATCGAACATTTTGTTAGTAGCATTGAGCGGAAAGGGATGCCTTTTAGAGAATTTTTAAAAGCGCGCAATGAAGAAGGGGAATTACCTCAAGCAAGTGTCCACTTTGACGGCAAAGAGCGCCTTGTCTACTCAACAGAAGAACTCACAACGCTCAAAACTGAAGATGAAGCAAAGCAGCGGCGCGAGAACGACGCCCAACTCGCTGCAATGAGTGACGACGAGCGGGCAGCTAGTGAACACACACCCTTTCACCCCAAGCCGCTCACCTTTGTCGAACTCTACGACCCAGACAAATTTCAAAAAATGCGCGAAAAACTGACCGAGCTCCACCTTTCGCTCGATCAATACTTAATTGCCTCGGGAAAGCTTCTCGATATCGTCGATGACAAAGAACAAGCCACCCCCATTTACACCTTAAAAGAGTTGATCGATATTCTGCGGGAAAATGGGCGTAAAGGGCTTGAAATCCAGCGGTACAAGGGGCTAGGTGAGATGAATGCCGATCAGCTGTGGGAAACGACGATGGATCCCGCAGAACGGACTCTGCTGAAAGTGACCCTTTCTGATGCAGTCGAAGCCGATCGTATCTTTACGATGTTAATGGGCGATGAAGTGGCGCCGCGCCGCGACTTTATTGAAACGCACGCTCTTTCAGTGAAAAACTTAGATATTTAGTAGGAAAACGGATCATGTCGTATACAGAAGGCGAAAAGTTAATTCCCCGCAACATCGAAGAGGAGATGCAAGAAAGCTACATGCGGTATTCGCTCTCCGTCATCATTTCGCGGGCCTTGCCTGACGCGCGTGACGGTTTGAAGCCTTCGCAACGCCGCCTCCTTTATGCAATGCGTCAACTCAACCTCATGCCGAATGCCAAACACCGCAAGTGCGCAAAGATCTGTGGTGATACTTCGGGAGATTACCATCCGCATGGGGAGACAGTCATTTACCCGACCATGGTGCGAATGGCGCAAGAGTGGATCATGCGCTATTGTCTTGTCGATGGGCAAGGAAACTTCGGTTCGATTGATGGCGACCCACCCGCGGCGATGCGTTACACAGAAGCGCGGCTCACAGCTTCAGCTCTTGGATTGATGCAAGATCTCGATAAAGAGACAGTCGATTATATCTCAAACTACGACGAAACAAAAAAAGAACCGACCGTTTTCCCAGCCAAATTTCCCAATCTTTTGTGCAACGGCTCGTCGGGAATTGCCGTTGGTATGGCGACGAACATTCCACCTCATAACCTCACCGAGCTAAGTCGAGCTCTCGAACTGTTGATCGACAACCCCGGTGCGACCATTGAAGACATTTTAGAGGTGATGCCTGGCCCCGACTTTCCAACGGGGGGAATGATTTGCGGTCACCAGGGCATTCGCGACGCCTACACAACAGGGCGAGGCAAACTTAAGGTGCGCGGTTTGCTCCATATTGAAGAGCAAAAAGAAAATAGTGATCGGCAGCGGATTGTCATCGACGAGTTGCCTTACAATGTCAACAAAGCGCGGCTGATTGAAAAAGTCGCCTCGCTCGTCAACGACAAAACGTTAACAGGTATTTCTGATATTCGCGATGAATCGGATAAGCAGGGAATGCGCGTTGCGATTGATTTAAAACGGGGCGAGCTACCTGAAGTGACGATCAATCAGCTCTACAAGTTCACCGATATGCAAGTGACTTTTGGGTG
>CAYTIT010000148.1:0-4349 GCA_964437975.1 uncultured bacterium | reverse complement strand
CGCTGACTGCTTCTGAAGAAGAGCCGCAACAGAAAGGAAGTAGAAACTGGCTAATCAAACAGCAAAAAAAAGAAAACTATGCGGTGACGTTAGAAGCGCTTTACTTAACCTCATCACTAACAAATACTTTTTCTAATGAGACTTTTTTTTTAAATAATTTAGAGCACAACCTCCAAATCTTTAACCAAAAGTCGGCGAGCGTGAGCCCGGGATATGATCTAGGGTACACGGCTGCGTTTCATTACAGAGCGCCCTTGAGCCGAAATAGCTTGGAGTTAAAGTACACCTATATTCACAATGACGGGACGAACCGGTTAGTGCGGACTGTCACCAACGAAGATGGAGGGATCAGCCAACGGAATCAGCAAAACGATTGGGGCCACCTTCACACTCATTTGCATAGCTTTGACGCTGTCATTGGTCATGATTTTCGCTTATTTGATTATTTGTTGCTCAAATTCTTTGGCGGGATGACAGTTGATGATTTCCACTACTTTTTTACACTTAAAAATCAAGATACGATCATCAACACATCTCTTGATACACACGAGGTGATCGCGCGCACACGCGTCGATGTTTGCTCGACTCGTCGCTTTCGCTTTTGCGGCTGGGGGTCCAAGGTAGGGCTTAATTTTGGGTATCACTTTCTTAGTCCTGTGCAACCACATGAGTTTTCTTTGTACTCTTCTTTTCAGTTTGCGCTTTTGTTTGCCCATAAGTGGGGGCGTGGTGGGTATAGCGGAGAGGTCGTTGCGAGCCAAAATGTGATGCAGCCTGTCACGCAAGTGTTGCCACTTCAGTGGCGTGATGAGAGGATCGCGCGCTTGATTTTCCACATGGAGCTCGATTTCAGCGCGCGCTATCGTTACCGATTTAACACGCAAGGGGCATTGAGTTTGATGGCTGGGTTTCGCTTGCTTGCCTACACCGATCTCGACGAGGTGAATCGCGTGGTGACCTACAACCTGGAAACTCTTGCGCCTGTTCCACCGCGGACGGAAAGCGATGTCGATTCAATGAGTTTTTCAGGGCCTTATGTCGGCCTTAACGTGGCGTTTTAGCTTGCTCTTTGGCTAGAGCTGTCGCAGAGTCAGATGGATGGAGCACAGTTTTTCCTTGCAAGTAGGGTTGGAGTGCTTGTGGAATGAGAACAGAGCCATCGCTTTGTTGGTGAGTCTCTAGTAACGCGACCATGACACGCGAGGTAGCCAGCCCTGATCCGTTGAGCGTATGGACAAATTGGGGCTTGGTTTGCCCTTCTTTAAAACGGGTCCGGGAGCGCCGCGCTTGAAAGTCGGTGCAGTTGGATAGCGAAGAGACTTCGTAGTAGCGCCCTTGCCCAGGTAAAAAGACCTCTAAATCGACCGTTTTAGCAGCGGCAAATGACATATCGCCTGTCACAAGAAGCATCCGTCTGTAAGAAAGTTCTAGGAGATCGAGAATTTTTTCTGCTTGCGCAATCATCGTGTCGAGCATCGCGTCGCTTTTGTCGGGATGGGTCAGACAAAACAATTCAACTTTATTGAATTGGTGGGTGCGGATCAGCCCGCGCTCTTGAGCCCCGGCAGCGCCGGCTTCGCGGCGAAAGCACGGCGTATAGGCCACGTAGCGCAAGGGAAGCAGATTTTCTTCTAACACTTCATCGAGGTGGAGCCCGTTCAATGGGGCTTCGGCTGTTGGAATAAGGTATAGGGGGTGCTCTTTTTCTGGAATTTTATAAAGTTGATCTTCGAACTTAGGTAAGTGGGCAGAGCCTTGCACTGTGTTGGCGCGGACGATAAGAGGGGGTAGCCAAAATTCAAATCCCGCAGCGAGGTGGACGTCGAGCATCAAGCGGATCAAGGCCCATTCGAGCAAAGCGCCCATCCCGCGGTAAGCGACAAAACCAGCTCCGCTGAGTTTAGCGCCCCGCTTAAAGTCGAACAGGTTTAATTTTTCATTCAACTCTAGGTGCGTTTTTGGGGCGAAGGAAAAAGAAGGTGGCGAGCCGACTGTGCGCAAGCAGACGTTATCGTCTGGAGAAAGAGAGGTTGTGACATCTTTAGCAGGGAGGTTAGGGAGGTGGGCAAGCGCAGTTTGGAAAGCTTCTTCGGCTGGTGCAATTTGGGCTTCGAGGTGCTCTATTTTTTGTCCGATCCCTTCCATCTCTTGCAGCAAAGAAGAGACCTCTTCGCCACGCCGTTTTTTCTCGCCCACCTGCTTGGCATTTTGATTGCGTTGACTTTTCAGCGCTTCGACTTCACTTTTGAGAGCGCGGAGTGTTTCGTCGAGGTGGAGCAGGGGGGCTAAGGTGATAGAGGGGTCTTTAGCTTGAAGAGCTTTTTCAGCCTCTTTGGGGTTATCGCGTAGAGTTTTGATCGAGAGCATGGTAAAACACCTTTTTTTACGTGGACACTATGATAGCGCGGCCGACGAATTTTTTCCACCCAACCTGAGCCTCGCCCACGGATCAATCGAAGGGGGGGGGTGCAAGAACAACCAGGTGGGCGAGCTCTCAGAATAAACGGCTCCTTCTTTCCTAGGCTGGCGCACTGGAAGAAGAGCTATAGAGATAAAACTCTCAGGTTTCTCTTTTGGTGGGCAGGTTGTTTGTCGCGTTGGGGACAAAAGCAATCACGCGGGCTGGGCTCTCTGTGCCTTGATTGATTTTCAAGGGGAGGGCAAAGATGTAGCTCCCTTTAGGTGGGAGCGCGTCGAGGTGGGCGAGGTTTTCAATAATAAACAGGTTGTTTCCCAACAGGGCGTGGTGGAGGGGATAGTCACTGCCGAAGGGGTCGGGGCTTAAGGTGTCGATCCCCAAACCAGCAATTTCTCTATCGAGAAGAAGGGGGCCAACAGCTGCTTCAAAGCTAGGAGATTGGGGAAGCTCTCCTGTTCCGCGGTATATTTTCGGCGATGCCCAATGGCGCTCCCAACCGGTTCGACCGACTACGATACTTCCCGATGGAATCGCGCCGAATTTTTTTTCGAAGGTGTCTATATCTTTTAGACTGATTTGCGCAGTGGGAGAAGAAGGTGCGGCCATATCGATGACGCACAGTTCGGTGCAAAGCGCATCTAAGGTGATGGCGTCGATGTTTTTCCCTTGAGGAATAAAGTGTGACGGAGCGTCGATATGTGTTCCCGCGCTTCCTATACAGTGGTAGTTAAGGACACGAGCTCCTTCTGAATAATCTAGATGTATCTCGCTTTTGAATCCACATTCTCCCATCCAGGTGGGAATATCAGGATGGAGGGAATGAGTTAGATCAACACAATGGTAAGACTTGCACACTTGTTCTAACATATGACCTCGCTTGAGAAGTTGATACCAACTTTTCTAAAAAGAAGACGACACTAGAACCAGAAAAAGATAACTTTCTTGCTGAACTAGCCTTTTGAGACAACCTACAGCAAGAAAGCACAAGACGCAAGGCCGAAAACACATGGCCACAGTGAGAGGCGCAAATGATCGGCTATCATTTTTTCATTGCGTACTAGTAATGGCGGCGCGGTGGACGGGAATCTCTTTGAAATCCTCGTTTTTCTTTGGCGCGCGCTTCATTGACAACAAGCTTCTTTCCGTTGACTTCTCGCTGATTAATTTCAGCGATGGCTTTTTCCGCTTCTTCTTTTGAACTGTATTCAATGAAGCCAAACCCTCTAGAACGGCCTGTTTCAAAATCGACAATCAGCTTACAGCTGAGAATAGAACCGCAGCCTTCGAAAACTTGTCTCAGCTCTTCTTCGGTCATGCTAAAAGGGATGTTCCCTACAAAAAGTTTCATTTTTTTTTTCCTCTTTGACGCAGGCGTTTGGCTTAAGGGCCTCAACGCTCTTTCGCGTTTTTCAAAATAGTTGACTGACATTCTCCCTTGCCTGAGGCAATGGGATTCGCAAGATGAAAAAACACCTTACGAGTAGGTTTGTATTGCTACTTCCTACAGGTTCTTGCTTCAACGATAGCGATCAGAGAACGGCTTCATTTTGCCCGCAAAATACTCTAGCAAAGAGAGCTTTTTTGCGGCCCTAGTGATCACCTCTATCCTCCGAATTTACACTATCTCCACAAGCGTTACTTTCCGTATGTCCTGCGGTTAGGTCTTTCGACAAGCTTAGTTTAAATGATTCCCGCTTTTTCAAGAAGGAATTTTCGCTTTTTAGTGAGCTTAGTACAAGAGTTCTTCTCTTGCCACGAGCCGATTAGGTGCATCAGCCCATTTGGAGCGAGCTGAAGGAGGAAGACAAGGGGGGGCAAAAAAAGACTTTTTTTTTCGTTAAAAAAATGATGGTATTGTAAAGTAAATTTTTATCCAAAATTTATAGGCCGATCGCAACTCAAGGAGCCGGTTGTTGGCTTTGCCATGATC
>CAYTIT010000147.1:0-4361 GCA_964437975.1 uncultured bacterium | reverse complement strand
AATTTAAATAAAAATATGCTTTATTTATTTCGGTAAATCTTTAAATTAGGGGTTTTGTTTTATGAAAATCGAAGAAAACAAAGAGGGCGTTAATAACGATTTATATTATGATTTAGAAACAAAAGAAATCGAAGATAAACTAGATTTTATTAAAATTGGACTAACAGAAACAAGAAAAAAAATAGAAAAATTCCTCATCGGTAGAGGGGAGGTTATAACTAGAAGAGGTGATAAATTTAACTCTTCGAGCCCAATTGTGGATTATTTGAAGGGGTTAAAAGTTATGATGATACACCTTAAAGATAAAGAAAAAGCCGTCGATGAAATGAAAAAAAACCCACTAGAATTTTCTTTCGAAGATGTTGATTATTTGCAGTCAAGAGATATACCAATTGGTTCGTTGAAGTACATTAAAAAAGAAGACATCGAACTAGCGTTAGAAGACAGTGTTAAATGTCTTAAGATTGAATCTTCTCCCCAAACAGAAACAATAGAAACTTTATTAGAAAAAAGATTGGACTCCCTAAAACTTGGTAGAAAATATAAAGGCAAAGGTCGCAATATTGAAGTGACTATAAGGTGTGGGTTAAATCAATTGGAACGAGGCGTTAGGAAAATAGAAAAAACTTTTGATCGATCCATGGAGTTGGAGCTCTGGCAGGCTGTTAACGCTAATACGAAGATGACAAACATGGTAGACAAAAGGATCAGGGATTTGAGGAAAGAAGAAAGAGCAAAGCAAGAAGAGTATGCGGCGATTCGAGCTGCTGTTCAAGCTAATACCAAAATGACAACCGAGGTAAAAAAAGGGGTGGAAGATTTAGTCAAAGAGCCGCGAACACCAGAAGAGGAAAAAGTTGCCTTACACAACCAAGAAGGTAAAAAAGAAGCTCCGAAAGAAGACACCCTAAAAGAAACCTCAAACCAAGAAGATAAAACGGAAACTCTACAAGAAGCGTCAAAAAATAAAGACCCAAAAGAAGCTTCACAAGGAACAGAGAAAAAAAACGGATTGACAAAAGATGAGGTCCTATCCAGGCCTTTACAAGAGGCTTCATACCATGATGAGGGCCTATTCAGGCCTTTAAAAGGGGGTTCATACAACGCTCTAGTAGACAAGTACCGAGAAAACCTTATATAGAAGAGGCTTAAGGAAAAGGCTGGCTACGGAACCGAAAGAGGTAAAGCGAGGTCGACCTGGCTCCAGTCGTAGGTTTCGATGCAATGGCGCGCTTCAGAAAGTGTTGTCGCTCGATTGAGCGCATGGCGGAGCGCTTTGGTCCCGCGCCCTTGCCGAAGATACCAACAGCCGACGCGGCGCAAGTCGGTCAGCGCCTTGCGCGCGCTTTGATAGGCGAGAATGAGATTTAGGTGTTCGAGCAAAGCCTTTTTGCAGTCATCACCTGAGAGAGGGGGTAAAATGTTGTGCGCATCGAGCGCGGCAATCCGCTCTGCCATCCAAGGCGCTCCCATTGAGCCACGTGAAATAAGAATGCCGTCACAACCTGTTTCGGCAAAAAGATCGAGACCATCTTGTGGAGAGAAAACGTCGCCATTGCCAAAAACTAAAATAGACGTCGCCGCTTGTTTTGAAGCGCGGATGACAGCGCGACTGGCGCGCCCCGTGTACTTTTGCGCGCGCGTGCGCCCGTGAATGGCGATGGCCTGCGCTCCTGCAGCTTCAGCAATCTTGGTGATGAGCGGGGCGTTAATATGGTTGTCATCCCACCCTGCGCGGATTTTAACGGTGACGGGGATGTTAACAGCGGCAATCATATTAGCTAGAACTTCGCCAATGAGCTCGGGGTGCTTAAGCATGCCTGAGCCGCTTCCATCTTTGGTCACTTTGTCGACGGGGCAACCACAGTTGAGGTCGACAATGTCAAACCCTAAATCTTCGATAATTTTTGCCGATGGGCCTGCTAGGTCGGGCCGGCTGCCGCACAATTGGGCGCCAATGGGACGCATCGAAGAGTCATAGTCGAGAAAGCGGTAGGTAGCGGGGTCGTGGCGCAGAAGCGCATCCATTTTGACCATTTCACAGTACATTAATCCAGGGCGGTAAGCAGCGACCATTTTGCGAAAAGGGTAGTCTGAGCACCCTGCAAGAGGCGAGTAAATGAGGTTGGAAGGGAGGCGGAGCGTTCCCAAGGTAAGGGGTTTGACAAACGAGGGCATAGAGAGTTTTTTGCCTTGTTAAAAGGGGGTGGTTTGCAAAAAAAAAGATTTGAATCTGGGATTTTTCGCGCAAGTCGTCTATAATTTTTTTTCCCAGTCGGGAGGGTAGCCTACTCCTTGCATAGACAAGGATACAATGCTCTTGTATTTCTCGCTAGTTGCTCCCTTTAGAGTTGAATTTTGAAGCGATCGGCATCAACTAATCAAAAAAATGCTCTGGCGAGAAGACTCCGAGAGCAGAGCCCTAGAGGAGGTAAGCCTTTAGGTGAAAACAGGATAAAAATCATGTTTTGGCGGCGCAAAATTATTGGGATTGTCAAGGAAGGGGGAGGCTTTCTTACAGCAAGCGTTCTTGCAAGAGGTGCCCATATTGAGATTGGCGCTTTGGCTTCTAAAGAGTCGCTTGAGGGGATTGGACGAGAAAAGGGGGACATGACGGTGACTGGGATCGCTGGAAGGCACCTCCTTGTCCGCCATTTTCCCAGCTCATTAAAGACAAAAACCGCGCTGCGCAAAACAGTCCCTTTTCAACTTGAAGCCGCCCTTCCTTACCGGTTAGACGAGGTTGTTGTCAAACCGGTGTACACGGTGAAAAAAGAGGGGGCAGAGGCCCTTTTTTTCATTGTGGCACTGCGTTATTTAGACGAGCATCTTCAAGAGTGGGCAGAGGTCGATCCCGATGTGTTTTCTGCCGTTCCGGTCGCGCTTTATCGGTTCGCTCGCTTTAGCTGTCCTGCAGCGATCTCTTATCTTATTGTTCATCTAGGCGAGGAAGAAACCGAGGTGCTCGCTGTTGTCGACCAGCAATTAAGACGTTATGTCACGCTCCCTTTGGGGCGAGCAGCGTTTGACCAGGCTTGTTGTGACGACAAGGTGCTAGGGGGAAAAGAAAGGCCCCTCGCTCTGCTTGAGCTGGACAACAAGGCATTGCCACATGTTGCGAAAAAGTTGGCCGAGTGGAAAGCTCAACTGAGCCGTGCACTCCTTTTTTTCGAACAAAAAGGGGAGAAAAAGGCGCTGGGCCAGGTCCTTTTGACAGGCGAAACGGCGTTCTTTTCAGGGTGGGAAGCGTGGTTGGCACGCGAACTATCGCTTGCTTTTTTTCCCCTTGAGCTTGCGTCCGACTACGATGCAAAAACAGTGCGCCGTTATGCAATAGCACTGGGGCTTGCTTTGGATGTGGCGTGCGATGACAAGCTAAGTGTCCAATTTAGGCAGCGGGAATTTGTTTCTCAAGGGCTGGTTAAGCGGGTAGCTAGATTGATTGCGACAACAGGCTTGGCCTCTTTGGCGATCGCAGCTGTAGCCCTTGTGGGCGTGTATGCGAGTGCAAAGCATAAAAAAGCTGCGCTATGGAAAAAGTGTCAAACGGTCATCGCGTATTACGAAGAAAGCCTTCCAGCATTGAAACAAGCCGCGCAGGCGCAAACATTAGAAGCAGGGCTGCGCCAAATCGAGCGCGCAGTGGGGAAAAATAAAAAAAAGACGGTGTTGGCCGCGTTGCCGCCACGCGTGACAAAGGTGATGGCCAAGTTAGCGACCCACCCCAAGTTGTGCCGGCAAGAAGGGGCGCAAAAAATAAAAATCTGTGCTGTCGACTATACGCACGGTGAACACCCTCAGATCAAACTCGTTTTTAATTCTCCTGTTGCTGAGTGGGCGCGGGATTTTCACGATGCGATGATGGAAGATCAAAATTGGGTCGACAGCAGTCAAAAGATGACCTGGGATCGACAAGGGGACCTGTATGAAATGGCTTTTTACCTTAAAAAGTAGGTGGATTGAAGCGCGTGCAACCGGTTTTTTTTCTTGGCGGCACGTCAAGCTAAGTGACCTTGTGCAATCACCCTGGTTCGTCGCAGGTGCACTCAGCCTTGTGGCTGCGCCGCTGATTGTTGCAGCTGTTTTGGCGCTTCATGTGCGAGACGAGCTCAACTATTTAAGTGGTCATGTTGAACAGATGCCGCTGAAAATTGAGCGGGCTTTTCTTCGCCAAAGCGATCAACAGGCTTTTATAAAAAAATATGGGGCAGCGCATCCCGACTACTTGGAAAAGTTTTGCAAAAAGGTGACCTTTTTAGAAGGAGAAATTGAGGAATTGATGGCACTAAAACGCCTTCCAGCGCTCTCTTTTTGTCCTGCAATTGAAGAGCGGCTTGCTTTTTTAACAGGCGGTGAAAATG
>CAYTIT010000146.1:0-4369 GCA_964437975.1 uncultured bacterium | reverse complement strand
TTTGAAAATCGCAGGAGGGAGGAAGCACCTCCCTACGCTAGGATGAGCAGCGCTTCTTAAAAATTTGCAGCGCACTTGAGCGGAGAAATTTTTTTATAAGCAAAAGCGGTGCTGGCTAGATCAGGTTCTAAGGGTTGGCACTTGGCCTCTCAGCCTCATCCCGTGAGGCACCCCTGGCGATGGTCCGTGAGTGTAGAGAGCTGGCTGCAAAAAAGCAAGCGATTTGGTCAATTTTCGGGTGGGAAAAATTGTTGCGCGCGGGTTTCTCGGATAAAGAAAGAAAGGAGGAAGACCGCGGCAAAATAGATCGGGATGCGCGATAGGGCCGATTCAATTTCAAGTAAATTGACGGCTTCTGTGGCCGTGTTAATCCGCGTCAAAACGGCTGTAATTTTACCGGTGATGGGAATAGCTATAAGGTGGAAGAGATTCACTGTCGCAATGGCAGTAGCCGTGATCTGTGGTCCGTTTTGCTCGTGAATGATGACGTAGCCCAAGTTAGCAGCTGAGAGCGCTAGGCCGAGAAGAAAAACCGCGATAGCGACAAGAAAGCCCGGTAAAAGAGAGGGCAAATAGACGAGGACGACAAACACGCAGGCTGCTACGGCAAGACCCCAACAAATGAACAGTTTGCGCCGCTTAAGTCGCGTCGTGATCAAGGCAAACAAAAAAGTGCCAAAGCCAAAGCCAACATTGCCCATAAAAACAAGAAAGATTCCCTGCGCTTTTGACGCTTGATAGGCGAGGGTAAAGACTGGGAGCGCCCACTGACTTAAAAAAGCGTAGAACACTCCCGAAATCCCGACAGTTAACCCGATAAGCCACATTTGAGAAGAGTCAAAAAGGTGTGAAAAAAGGGGACGCAAAGGACGCTCTTTTGTCGGAAAATAGGTAAGATATTTTTCTTTTAACCGCCGCATGAAGAAGAACGCGATGAGCGCAAGGGCTAAGCTGGTCACGCTTAAAAAGCGAAAAGCAGAGCGCCATCCGCTCAGTTGAACTACATGTTTGAGCGATAAGATGTCGACAAAGGTCAAACTTAAGATCAGCATGAAGAGAAGGCCAAAACGGGGCGCAAACGTTGTGGGTGGAAACCAATCTGCAAGGCATTTCAACGCGTGAGGGAATAAAGGAGCTGAGCCGGCGCCAAGAATAACAAGCGCTAGACCTGCTGTGGCAAGTGTGTGGCTGTGCGCAAAAAGAAAGAGACCTAAAGCCATGAGCAGAAGAGAAGTGATGACGATAAAAGAGGTGCGGTACTTGTCGACAAGCAAGGCCGCTGGAATGTGAAACAGCGTGAAAGCATAGTAATAATACGACGAGACAAAGATGATATTCGAGGGGGTGGTTGTGTAAAAAGTTGCAAGCTGCTTGGAAAAAAAAATAGGAAACAGGCCCAAGGTTGCGATATAGGCGAGTAAGATGACATTGAAGGTAAAAAGGAGCCAGCCAAAAGGGGCAGCTGCTGGATTTCCTTCGAAAGCGTGGGGTGATTCGCAGCTATTCACTTGATTATAACGCTCCTAATTGAGTTTGTTTGGCATGCGTATCGCGGATAAACAGCGAGAAAAAAAGTGAGAGGGCAAGATAGATAGGCATTCTGAATAAAGCGATTTGGAAGTTGCGCAAGGGTGCTAAGGGCGTTGTCGCTGTCACCGCTTCAAATTCGAGAAACACACTGATAAGGGGATCGGTGAAAACGATGGCAAAGCCAAAAAAGGTATAAATAGACGCAATCGCCGTTGCGGTGAGTTCAAAAGGATGTTGTTCACATATCATCACATAGCCTAAGAGGGCTGATGCGCCGGCAAACCCACACAAAAAACAAATCAATAGCATGGGTTGGAATGGAAGGTAGGGAGGATAAATCATAATAATCAACATCAAAAGGGTGATGACAATACCCCACGGAATGAACATTTTTCTTTTTTGAAGCGAGGTCGACATGGAACTGAAAAAAAAGGTGCCTGCAAGAAACCCAAGGCAAATGAGGGCGATGAGTAACAGGGCAGCTTGAAAAGAGAGTTTGTAAGCAAGGCAAAAAAAGGGAAGGCCCCACTTTGAGATAAAAGTGAGAAAGACACCGAGGAAGATTCCTGTTGCAAAACCAATAAACCAGACCTGAGATGAGTCAAAAAGCGCGCAGACCGCGCGCCACCACTCGGGAAAAGAAAGGGGGCGTCCTTGAAAGGGAAAATTTCGCGTTGATCGATAAAAAAGGAGGCATAGCAAAGCGAGAGGAAAGCTGCACAAACCGTAGACATGCAACGTTTTTTGCCATGAGGCTTTTTGGAACAGGAGGTGAAAAATCCATGTGATGACAAGAGTCAATGCGATTTGAAGGGCAATAAAAAGGACGATAAAACAAGGGCGCCGGTTAGGTCCAATCCAAGACGAAAGGGCCTTGATGCTATAGGTGAGGCCGACCGTTGCGCCAAGACCCATGAGTGCGCGCGCCATAGCAGCGTAGATGATATCAGAGCTGTGTGCAAAAAAGAGCGCTCCCAAACCGGTAAGAACAAGACCAACAGCGAAAATCCAAAGGTGAAAATAGCGGTCAATAAGGAGGCTAACAGGGATGAGGAAAAGAGTTAAGCTGTACGCATAACTGGTCATCGCATAAGACAGTGTGACTTTCGGAACGTTAAAATGCGCCCCGAGCTCTTTTGAAAAAGTCGTTGGAATCAAAAGGAAGGCGAAAAGGTAGGCAGTTGCCAACACTGTTAGAAAAAAGAAGATCCACCGTGTGAAAGAAAAACGCACGTCTTGTGCCATGTGCCTACACTATCTTAGAGAATTGACTGTGAAACGTCAGGTTAAAAGAAAAAATATTTTTTTAGCAAAAAAGGTCTGCGCTAAAGGAGTGCGGCACTTTCTAGGATCATCTCTTGAGTCGTTTCCCAGTCCAAACAAGGATCTGTCAGCGACAGGAGGCGCCCCTCTTGGAGGTGACTTTCTAACATGGCTCCCATGATAGCGCAGTTGCCGCGGTGGTATTGAGACATAACCGAAGAAAAAGACACTTTTTGCTTTTCAGCCTGCTTTTGCGCATTTCCGTGGGCACAATCGACAATTAACTTAGCATCAAGGTTA
This sequence comes from uncultured bacterium, assembly GCA_964437975.1. Taxonomy (GTDB): domain Bacteria; phylum Chlamydiota; class Chlamydiia; order Chlamydiales; family Simkaniaceae; genus JBCCHO01. The sequence goes on along the minus strand of CAYTIT010000146.1, from coordinate 1,276 downwards.
AAAAAACGTTGTCTCTTTAAGGTTTGAGCTATGGCAGTAGGGTCGTAGTTCGACGTCTCAGCTCCGCCTCGTAAAATGATGTGGGTATAGGGATTGCCAGTCGATTTCGTGGCGCAAAGCTCTCCATCTGCACTAATTGCCGTTAACGTTTGAGCGCGACGTGCAGCAAGGGCGCTGAAAATGGCCTGATCAATCTGGCCGCTGACGTCGTTTTTAAATCCAATAGGCATCGGCAAAGCAGAGGCCATCTGACGGTGGATTTGAGATGCCGAGGTGCGCGCGCCGATCATTCCCCACGTGATCAAATCGCTGTAGTAAGGTGACAGAAAGGGATCGAGAAACTCAGTTGCAACGGGGACAGCCAAATCAGCGAGATCGCGTAACAGCGCGCGCGAACAGCAAAGCCCCTCTTTGATAGCGAGCGAGTCATCTAAAAAGGGGTCGTAGACAAATCCCTTCCAGCCGAACTGCGTGCGCGGCTTTTCAAGAAAAACGCGCATCACCAAAAAAAAATGGTCGCGAACTTCAGAGGCGAGCGCTTGGAGTTTCATTGCATATTCAAGCGCAAGGGGAGGAGAGTGGATAGAGCACGGGCCGACGAAAAGGGCAAAGCGGGTCGAACGACCTGTCATAATGGCCTGTGCTGTCGCGCGCGCTTTGTGAACAAAGCGCTTGCAGCGCGCACTTAAGGGCAACTGTTGGCTCAGCTGCTTAGGAGAGGGAAGGGGAGTGCACAATTTGGCCATGAAGCGAGTTTGAGGGTCGTTCGCGGTTTTTCAATGATGTTATACAAAGCGCACAAACAACTGATTATTGACATCCTCTCCCACCTAAAGGAAGGAGAGGATGTCAAAGGTAAAAACCTACCGACTTTTGAGTCATGCTCGGTAGAGCTTATTTAGCTTTTTTTTCGCATAAATACTACAAAACCAGTGGTTTAAATTCAAAAAATCACAATAGATTCAACGATTTTTTCAATCAACAACCTGGCGCGCCAGCTTGGACAACACGTCCGACTCTTGAGTCATGCTCGGTCGATCACGATCCAAGAATCGGTCTATTTCTCAGTTGAACAGCGGAGTGGCGCGAATTTCAATTTGGGCAACTTTTTAATACTAGATAATTTATCATCGCTGCATGACTGTTTTTTTTATCAGCTTTTAAAGCTATATCTAGTAGATCTCGTTTTTTATAGTCTTTAATCTTAATGTCCCCCTTTCCTTTTTCTATCAAAAACTTAAGTGAGTGAAGTAAATTGAGCTTTGCAGCTGTGTGT
>CAYTIT010000145.1:0-4413 GCA_964437975.1 uncultured bacterium | reverse complement strand
TAACCACAACAGGTTGCTCTTTTTTGACACCGACGACCATCAAAACAATCAACAAGCCGACATTGATCAATGTCGCTGCAATAATCATCTCTTTTCGGTTCATACTACCTCCATAGCACAGCGACCCCTTGCTTGAACGGGGGAGAATGTGCTTTTCTAGTTTTTCAAAAGAATTTTTGCGCTACTTTGTTTTAGGAATGAGCGCGCGCGCCACTCTCTCTGCCGATCGCCCTTCAAGAATCGGATTGTTGTCTTTGCCCTCATCGCTGCTTTCTCCAGCTAAATGCCGGTCATGCCCACTCCCTAACAAGTTGTTTAAAGAGCTCGCCCCTTTCCTCGTAAGAGGAAAATTGGTCAAAACTCGCGCATCCCGGTGACAAAAGCACGGCGTCGCCTGCTGTTGCCATAGCAGTGGCTTGCTTGACTGCTCCACGTAAATCATCGCAATAGATCACGGCAACCTCTTCACCTAACGCCGCTTTAATCAGAGGTGCTGCTGTGCCAAAAGCCACCACCCCTTTGACTTTTTTCTTCAATAGGGGGTTCCATATGGAAAATTCCCCTCCTTTGTGCATGCCGCCGGCAATAAGGATCATCGGTTTTTTGACTGCTTTCACGGCAAATAAAGTAGCATCTAGGTTCGTTGCTTTGCTGTCATTGTAAAACACCACCCCGTGTTTTTCACCTACATATTCGAGTCGGTGCGGCGGAAAGGAAAATGTTTTGAGACTAGGCGCTATCCACCGTTGATCTACCGCAAAGTAGTCGGCGATTCTCTTTGCAAATAGTTCCTTTTCTAGCCCTAATCTACTCCAGTATTGTCTCTTCGTTGTTAATTGTATACTGGAAACCTGATCGACGACTTCAATCGCCGGCGCCGCAGCCAACCACCGATGGTATTTTTCAACAAGATCGGATAAAATAAACAGTTTGCCGCCAGGTTGAATCAACGCCCCAATGCGGCATTTTGCACGCGCATAAGCAGCTAAATTTCGATAGCGATCCAAATGATCGGGAGTGATCGACGTGATCACGCCGCATGACAATCTCCTTGTGCTCATTGTTTCTAGCTGGAATGAGCTCAATTCAAGGACGAGGATTTCCTCTTTATCTGCTCGACAGGCGTAAGCGGCTACACTTGCACCCACATTCCCTAGAGCCCGCGCTTTGCGCCCTCCCTTGCGCAACATATGCGCCAAAAAAAGGGTTAACGTCGTCTTGCCATTTGTCCCTGTTATGCCAATGCACGGCTGTTGAAGGAAGCGAAGTGCCAATTCAACCTCTCCTATGACCTCAACACCGCGTGTGCGCGCCTTGATACATAGCGGATGCGTGGCGGGAATACCTGGCGATACAACGAGGAACTTCACTGGAAGATCTGGCAACGGCGCTTCGTCTGAGCGCACCTCAAAACCGCAAGCGCTGTGGTCTTGGGCTGAGCGATCATACCCAATCACCTCATAACCGTGGAAAGCTAGCAACTTAGCAGCACCTTGTCCGCTGACCCCTAACCCGAGAACAAGCCCATAGTTTTTCATGGATAGTTTTCCTTAGGTTGTTACTGAAATTTGAGCGAGGCCAGGCCAATTAAAGCTAAGATCCACCCAATAATCCAAAACCGGAGGACAACAACCGATTCTGGCCACCCTTTAAACTCGAAGTGGTGGTGCAGCGGGGTACACCGAAAAACTCTCTTCTTATTGCGGTAGCGGTAACTCCAGACTTGGATCACAACAGAAAGCACTTCGATCACAAAAACTCCTCCAACAAGCGCGAGCAAAAACTCCCGCTGCAAAAGCACTGCTGCAACACCCAAAATTCCCCCTAAAGCAAGCGAACCTGTATCGCCCATAAACACTTGCGCGGGATAGCCATTATACCACAAAAACCCGACGCATGCTCCCGCCATCGCGGTAAGGTAAACTCCCACTTCGCCACTTCCCCGTATGGCTGGAATATTCAGATAGGCCGCCAACGTGCAGTGGTTCGATAAAAAAGCAACTGAAGCTAACACAAGCGCGACTGGTAGAATCAGCCCTACTGCCAACCCGTCCAGGCCGTCAGCAAGATTCACGGCATTAGAAGCTCCAGTCACAACGCAAACGGTAAAAACAAGTGCGCCAAGAACCTGCCATCCCGATAAAAACACAATGGGATGCTTTTTAAATGGAAGGTAGTAATGACCATACCCTTCGTGCTGATCTTCACTGTCACTTTCTTGTTCTGGTTCAACGCAGTGCGTTTTGATCACAGGTGGAGCAAACCACTCGCCTCTTTGAATGACACGCGACAGTGAAGGGTAAAAAAGATAGCAGGCAAATACAAGGGAAAACATCAATTGGAGTAGAAACTTATATTTAGAGCGTAGCCCTTTGGAGCTTTTCCGCTTCATCTTTAGGTAATCATCAACCCCACCTACCCAGCCTAACCATAAAGTCGCACTGCACAAAAGGAGCGTAAAACTACTTTGCCAGTCCATCCAGAGTACAAGCGCAGTCAACATGGAAAAAAGGATCAGCGCCCCACCCATCGTCGGCGTCTTCTTTTTATGCTGGTGGAGCTGCGCCAAAAAAGGGCTGCCCTCCACCCGAATCGATTGCCCTGTTTTTAACGTGTAGAGTTGGCGGATCAACCAAGGGCCGAGCCCTAAAGTCAAAGCAAGAGTTGTCAAAGCGCTCAACATCATGCGCGTCGACGTGTAGAGGAAAACAGCGGGAATCTTGAGAGAAAAGGTTTCGGCTAAATAGCGTAAAAAAAGGAGGAGCATAGAAGTTCTTTCGTGAGACTTACTTTGAGTTTACTGAAAGTCGGAAAAAAGAAGGTAGCGCTAATTTAACCTCTTGATCGATCGCAATCCAAGAATCGAGGGTTTGCCTTTGCCATCATAGGGTCCCTCATGTTTTACTCGATCAGTTGCCACATCTTGAGCGAAGACGACCCTTTAATCAGCACCACATCGCCCGCGCAGACAACTGACGAGAGCTGATCACGTAAGACAGCTAGCTCGTCAACTAAATAAGCTGGCTTACCACTTTGTTGGAATGCGTCAATCAAAGGTATGCACTCTTCGCCTAAACAAAAAAGACAATCGACCTGCGCAGCCGCTACTTTCCCCACCTCACGGTGACTTGCTTCGCTAAAGGCTCCTAACCCTTTCATCGCACCTAAAACCGCGATTGTCTTGCCGCGCGCCGAAGGCAAGTGAGTTAAAGCTGCTAACATTGCCTGTGGGCTGGCATTGTAGCTATCATTGATATAGAGAACGCCCTGGAGGACAACCTTTTCAAAGCGGCGGCGCTGAGGACAGAGTGCTCTTGTTGCGCGGGCAATCTCTTCCCAACTCAATCCAAAATCGCGTGCTACAGCACAAGCACCCACAACATTTTCAATTAAATGGGTCTCGTTAAATTTTAAAGGTAACAGCGGGCTTTTTATACCGCGCTCATAGACAAAAATGCCCGAAGCAGCGCGCACGCCGCTGTAATCGCCACCCCCGCGAGCATAAGAGTAAACGACCTTGTCGCACTTAAGGTCAGCCACAGGGGCAAAATTCAATGTTTGCGCGCAAAAAATACCCCGCTTGAGGTCAGGCCCCTGAAAAAGTTCACTTTTTGCCGCAGCGATCTCTTCTAAGCTCGAAAAATTTTCTGCATGGGCGAGTGACACTTGAGTCAAGACGCCGATATGAGGAGGAGCAAGCGAAACAAGGCGCGTCAGCTCGCCAGGAAAACTCATCCCCATCTCCAGAACATAAAGTGCTGCTTTTCCGGCGTCATTGAGTAAGAAAAGGGGTAAACCCAGCTGGCTATTTGCATTTCCCGGAGTTTTTGCCACCCGAAAGCGCTCTTTTAGCACTGTTGCAATAAATTCTTTAACTGTCGTTTTCCCGACCGTTCCCGTCACAGCAACGACAGGCGCGCTGTGTTTCCGATAAGCTGCGCGTGCTAAGGTGTGTAAAGCTTCTTTCACATTGGGAACGGGGAAAAGGGTCAATCCGTAGGAAGGACCACAGTAGCTGGTTGCTACGACAGCAGCGCACCCGCCTTGCACTTTAACGTCGGCTAAAAAGTGGTGCCCATCTGTTTTCTCTCCGGCAAGAGCAAAAAAAAGGGTCTGGCTACCTACCTCTCGGCTATCTACTGCAAAGTGACAAACCCCGCCTTGTCCTTGAACGCGATGCCCCAAAGTTACCCCGATGTCTTGAAAACTCATGTCCATCGCTGTGATCCTCTATGCTACCTACTTTAGTTTAGACTAAAATGTATTTCTCTACGCGCTGAGCACGCTGAATTTTTTTCAACCAAGGGTAAAACGACCATCCAGAGAAAATGCCTTTGAAAATAATACCTAAGTTCACCCATAATCCTTGTTTTTGTTTTACTGAGGTGGCATGGCCAAGTGGTAAGGCGGGAG
>CAYTIT010000144.1:0-4422 GCA_964437975.1 uncultured bacterium | reverse complement strand
CCCTTTCCTATATTAATGATTTAAAAATATTGAAAATTAGTGTATAATTGACGGTATACCGTTATTTAAGGAGTTGCCTCTATGATCAATAAGCTTTTTTTCTCTTTTTTGTCCTACATCGGTTTAGGGCTATTTTGCACGCTCAATGGGACAGCTTCCACCCCACAAACCCCGCCGCCTTCTTCTGAAAAAGAGGCTGCGCTTGATCAAGTGCACACCGATTACATTCAGGGAAAATATAGCGACTTTTTAACAAAGATACATGAGACCTATTTAACCCACAGCGACGAGCACAACACGCTGCGCAAAGAACCTTTAACCCTTGCGACATTAGTCCAAGACTATCATAAACCAGCGAAAGATCCTCTATACAAACAACTCGACCTTTTACGCGAAAAACAAAACCGCGAGTTAATCGAAGTGTGCTTGCACTACCCCAATACCGCTCTTAGCCGCGCTGTTAAAGACATGGTCTTTTTCACCCCAACTAAGCACGAGCAACAAAGTTTAGAGTATCTTTCTAGCTTGAGCGGCAAAGACCCTAGCGAGGGGAAAAACGCCCTTGAAAAACGCTTGATCGACATTGATTGCGAGTTCTGGATCAAGCATATGGATCTTGAGATTGCCCGCACGGAAAAAAAGATTGACGCTGCGACATTTGAAGACCAACGCTTTGTCCTTCAACTCGAGAAATTAACGCGGATGAAAGCCGAAGTACAAAAAAAAGGCGCGGATGTGCAAATTAAAGAGCTTGTCGAAACAGCGTGCGAAGTCTATCCAAAAGCGCGGTCTTTTGCTTCAACACGCAAACATTTGATCGCCCTTGCCCGTGGGCAAATCGATCCTCAAACAGCAGACCAAAAAGCTTTTCAAGCGGTTGTCAAAAAGTATGCTTCTCAAGAAGATGCCCTCCTGGTTCAACTGCCGCTCGCGCAAAAGTAAGCGGCGCGGTATAGTGATGTGCAGGAAGTGCCCGGCCAAAAAGAAGTGGCGCTCCGCCCTTCTTTTTCATGACACATCAAGCGGATATTTCCCATAAGACAAAGGTCATTTTAACCCTTCTCTTTGCTGTTTTTTTGCTCATCTTTGTGCGCGTTGGTTATCTTGCGACCATCAAACGCCAACATTACGTCGCCTACGCACAAAAACCACAACAACGGACAGTGGTGATCCCTGCCCTACGTGGACCCATCTCCGATCGCTTTGGACTTCCCCTCGCTCTCAATAAAATTCAATACCATGCGGCTATTATCTACAGCGAAATCCGCGCGACTTTCCCCCGAAAAAAAGAGCGCTGCGCCTACTTAAAAAGGTTGACCTCTTTTCTCGCTCAAGAACTGACGATGCCTGTTCATGAAGTCGAAGACCTGATTCACGGACAAGCGGCTATTTTCCCCCATACACCGTGTGTTATGCGTGGCGACCTGCCAGAGCCGCTTTATTACCGCCTACGGACACTTGAAAAAAACTGGTGCGGTTTAAAAATAGAGCGCAAACAACAACGTTTTTACCCGCAGGGTAAAGTCGCCAGCCACCTCATTGGCTACCTCGGCGCTATTGACTCGCGACAACATCGGGCCATCGAGCGCGAACTAGCGACGTTGCAATCTTATTTAACGCAGTGGGAAGGGGGATTACCCGTCCCCCTTCCCAAAGGGTTTACAAGTGCCGCTCAGATTCAACAACGCTACGATGAGCTCCGCGATAAAGCCTACACCATGCGCTCGCAAGTAGGTAAAACAGGAGTTGAGCGAACGGGCGAAGAAGTGCTGCGCGGCTATTTTGGCAAACAACGCCTTGAAGTTGATTCTCAAGGGCGCGTCATCCAAACGCTTCCTACCAGCACTCCTCCTACCCCAGGTCGCGAAATACAACTCACTCTTTCTCTTGAACTCCAACGTTACGCAGAAGCACTCCTTGCGACAACAGAACAAGAGCGCGAACGTCTTTTCCCCTTTGCTGGGAAAAATCACTTCATGTTCCGCCCACCTTGGATCAAGGGGGGGGCGCTCATCGCATTAGACCCTACAACGGGGGAAATTCTCGCACTTGCTTCTTACCCCCGGTTTGATCCAAATGATTTTGCCCTGTTAGGGTCTGGCACACCAACCTACAAAAACTCCAAAAAAATCCACGAGTGGCTAGAAGATGCCCATTACCGCGCTGGTCTTTGGGACGGCACTTCCTCTTTTAAAAGAGAGCTTTTCGATACAACAACCCAGACATTTACAACAGAAACGCGCGCGTTGTCTTGGGAGTGTTACCTTGACCACATTCTATCGCAACGCAGCTCTGTGCGAGCGGCCTTAAACAAAGTGCGCACGCTTGCCGATGCTCTTCACATTGTAGAGGCGGCGTCGGAAGTAGCGACGTTATTTCCCGACCTTTCTCTCTCGCTTCTTCTCGATGCTTTTTATTCCCCGCGCGCGCCCCGCATGGCTTCTCAACAGGTGAAAGAGCGCGAACAAGCGCTTTATTATCTAACCACGCAAGCAACCCCTTTACTCGCTTTCAAAACCCTTATCGACCCTTTCCTTTCGTCGATTCCCCATAACAGCGATAAACTCCTTTTTCTCGATCTTCTCCGCCTGATCGCTGACCCCTCCCTTTTCACCCCAGAGCTAAAAGACGCTGCAGCAACGCTCTCGCTCGCCGAATACCGCACATTGACTCAGGCCTTCTGCCATGTCCAATACACGGTAAAAACTCTTGCACAAGCGCTTTACCATCGCATCCTTTTTCCGCAGTGGCGCTCATTACATTTCTTCACTTCTTATCTTCCCAAAAAGCGAAAAAAAGAAGCTGAGCTCTCTCTTTATGCACGCCCCTACACCGATTACTTAAAAGAAGTAGAAACCCTTTTATTTCGCTCTTTTTGGAACCGGTATCGCTGGCCCTTGATCACCACCTACCTATTTCAAGAGCTGCCGTCAGATCCCGCGCTGCGATCCATTTGCTTTCAGCTCCTCCTTAAAAGTCAAACATCTTCTCACTGGAGCCTCCCCCTTTTACGCACGCACTACGCTTCGACTCCTTCTCACATCCGCCTAGCTTCCCTCAAAACAATGCGCCCTTTTTCTGCCCTCGATGCCCCTTTATGGGGCCATTACCCACGCCTTTCTCGCCGCTCTTTACACCCACCGACTCTGGCACAACTCGCCGCTTATGCCTACCCTCGCCACGGCTTTGGCTACGGAAAGTCTTACGCCTACTCACATGCGGCGCCACCAGCCTCTCTTTTCAAAATTGTGACAGGCTATGAAACCTTGTGCCAACGGGCGCAACGCAGCCATGGCGACCTTCATCCCCTCACACTGTATGACTCGATTGATGCCCAAGGAACCATCCTCGGAAAAACAGCTGATGGTACACCTATTCCCCGGCGCTACAAAGGGGGGCGTTTACCGCGCAGCGACCACCCGATTGGATGGGTCGATTTCGAAGGCGCTCTTGCAACGTCAAGCAACCTTTACTTTTCGCTTTTAGCCAAAGAACATCTAGCAGAATCGAAAGACCTGCGCATCGCGGCAAAAGCGTTTGGATTCGCAGCACCGACAGCCATTGAGGTGATTGGAGAGGTGAAAGGGAACATCCCCGACGACTTAGAAGGGAACACGACCGCCCTTTATGCAACCGCTATCGGCCAACACACCTTAACAACAACCCCCATGCAGTGGGCACGCGCGCTCGCCGCTCTTGCTAACCCCACAGGAAGCGCACCAGCGCCACATTTGATTCGCTCACCAAAGCCTCAAAGGCGGCCCTGCCCACTTCGCCTTCCTTTCCCAGAAGGCGTGCGCCGCACCCTCTTACAAGGGTTACAACGCGCCATCTCCTCCCCAGAGGGAACAGCTCACTTTAGCCACATTCGGAAGTTGCGCACACAACCAGAATGGCGCCACAACTACCGAGCACTACAAGGCCAATGGGTGGGGAAAACAGCGACGGCTGAACTCGCTTACCGCCCAACACTAGATAAAGAAGCGCCCTCGATTCTCGCCAAAGATCTTTGGTTTGGCGCTATTTCTTTTGAGGAAAACGCCTTGTTGCCACTTGACAAGCGCCAACCTGAACTCGTCGTGATCGTTTACTTACGCTTTGGCAGTTATGGAAAAGAGGCAGCGCCACTTGCTGCCCAACTGATTAAAAAATGGCGCGAAATCAAACAAGCGCATAAGACAACAACAGCCACGCGCTGATTCAACAAGCGCCATAGATGGCGCATCGGTTGCACCCTCACGGCTCTTGCATCACGCAAAAAAAAGCTCGCGACTCTTCGAAGTCCCTTTGTGGCTGATGAAAGTCGGCAATCTAAAAAGACCCCCTCCTTGCGACCGCGCGTTCAAAAACATAGAGACAAGACGCGTCGTCATCTCAATCCCCTCATCGGGGTAAGACGTCCCGCGCGTTTGTTTAAAAATC
>CAYTIT010000143.1:0-4447 GCA_964437975.1 uncultured bacterium | reverse complement strand
CTTCCAAAAACCTATGCAAAATGGGTCATAGAAAAATTAAAACAACATGTTAATTGCGCGTGGGAAGCTATAGGACCCAGTCAAGTTGCTGTTAAAATAAGCGGCGTTTTTTCGAGAAAAATGGTTGAAGAGTTCCTTTCCGAAACCGTAAAAAAAGTTGAAGCTCTTTACGCAGAGGTGATGAGCAAACGCGTTAGCGAAGACCCCCTTGCTTTGAAAAAAGTTGATCCTAGCTCTTCTCATTATCCGGAGATTGTCAAGCAAGCGGCAACAGCAGCAACAAGAGCAAATAAAAATCCCTTTACTGGGGCAACTGGGGCAGGGTATGCGTTAAAATATGTCGATGCCACCCAGCTTTCCAGTGACGACTATGTAGCAAGTATCAAGAAATTTCTTCACGTCAATCCCTCTGCAGTCCAATTTATCGACTTTAGGTGTTTAAGTAGGAAGCAAGCATATGAAGTGCTTCAAAGTATTACTAAAGAAAAAGGTCATGCTTTTCAATACATTAACTTTAACGAATATAAGAAGCGTTATTTCCGCAATGACGAAGCCAGTTTTAAGGAGCAGTACCAAAACTTGTCGGCGCTAGCTTTGGAAAACGACATTTGCGCGATACAGCAGATTGACCCCGATCTATTTCCTTCTCATGAAGCTTACAAAAATATAGTGATGAAGCAAAGTAGGAAATTAGCCTCTTCAGGGTGGTGCAGGCAAATCAAACCCAATAAGCACGACTATTCTATGTTAAAAGCCATCGTTGTAGAAGAGGTAGACTCTGACATTCATCCCTTATATTGGATAAACCCCTTTCGACTAACCCTTGAACAATATAAAAATTTATGCACTAAAGCGTATGAAAAATCGCCTCAAGCGCTTGCTGCTATCAAGCAACATAAAGATTGGCAAAGCGCTGATCTTGAAGCATTTCTTATCAAGCTTCTTGCTAAGAACAGCCAAGGGGTGCAGCACATTGACTTCAGCAAGTACTCGGTTGAATTTTTTAATCAAGTGTGTTCTGATCATAAGATGAGTGCGCAGCCGGAACAGATCAAAAATCTACATTGCTTTAAAAATTGTTCTTATTCCTCACAGTGCACGCGAAGCCCACTCTTGCAGCCTTACTTCAAAGTTTGTCAAAAAGCATTTATCAAAGACCCATCAGCGATGCGTTATGTCGACGAAAAAGTGCGTGCTCGGTTTCTTGTCCATCTTGCTGATAAGAAGCTGTTTCAAAGGGAGCATCTTGGGTTGCTTAAACGCTACTTTCCTGGTTTAGAGTATATAGATGAAATTAAGACGATGCTAAAAAAACTGGAATGGTTGAACGTAGGAGAGTCGGTACGAATGGGTCGCTATACGCTCGAGAAAGAAGAGTAGTATGCGGTTTTAAGACCTCGGTCTACGCAGGATGCTTGGTTGTGATGGTGACTATTGCGAACGTTTCTTTGTTTTTCGTGGGAGCTGGCTGTGGCCAACTCCTAAAATCAACCATCGCTAACATGCTAGGGTTAAAAAATTTTCCCCATGGCACGAATTTTATCAAAAGCTGAGCGCAAAACTTCTTCCTTCAGGTCTGACAATGACCCATAAGTCATTTTTTGATCAACTAGGGGAGATCAATATGTTTTCACAGCAAGATAACTGGAGCTTCAAAGAGTTTTACTTTATGAATCCATCTGAAATGACTTATGGGTCATTGTCAGTCCTTTAGGTGGGAGAGGATGTCAAATACAGACCAAGGGATCAAATATGGGGATCATTGTTTTTCTCTTTTTTTCTAGCATCTCTTTTCTTGTTGGGGCAGGGACGCGTTTCATCGGCTAACGGCATGTGGTGTGCGCGTTGCGCTCTTGTGAACGTTCTTCTTTTCCCCCAGACATGGTTGGCAGGCCTCTTTAAAGCTGCGCAGTGCGGCTTGCGAGGAGGGCGTCGGCAAGGACAAGGGCCGCCATCGCTTCGACGACAGGGACAGCTCGGATGGCGACGCAAGGGTCGTGACGCGAGCCAGGAGGAAGGGTTAGCGAAGTGGGAGCTCCCTCTCGATCGAGGGTAGGTTGCGGTTTTCCGATGCTTGAAGTCGGCTTGAATGGAACGCGGAAAAAGAGAGGAAGCCCTGTTGAAATTCCGCCAAGGACCCCGCCGCTGTGGTTTGTGGCTAAAGTCGGTTCTTTTTTGGCATCCAAAGTAAAAAGGTCATTGTGCGACGACCCTGTCATTTGACTGCTGGCAAAACCAGCGCCAATCTCGATCCCTTTGGCTGCTGGTAAACTGAGCATTGCCTTAGCCAGATTCGCTTCGAGTTTTTCGTACACCGGATCGCCTAGACCAACCGGAAGTGGAGTCGAACGACAAGCAATCACGCCGCCTACCGAATCTTTTTCCTCTTGAATCTTTTCCAATGTCGCGCGCATTTTTTCCTCGGCAGCGCGATCAGGGCAAAACAAGACACTTTGGTTTGTTTGTCGTTGCAATAAGGAAAAAGGAGCTGCGGTTAGTGCTTGGTTGGTTTGAATCGGGCCTAGCATTTCGAGATAAGCGGTGAGGTCAATGTCAAAGTGAGCGAGGAGTTTTTTTGCGACAGCGCCTGCGGCAACGCGGCAGGCTGTTTCTCTAGCCGAAGCGCGCCCGCCGCCGCGGTAGTCAAAAACGCCATATTTTTTTAGGTAGGTAAAGTTGGCATGGCCTGGGCGGAGCACATGTTGCATCGGGGCGTAGTGGTGAGATTGCGCATCGCGATTAAAAATAATGAGGGCAATGGGGGCGCCTGTTGTTTTTCCCTCAAACACGCCAGAAAAAATTTCGGCGTGGTCGGGTTCTTTGCGCGCGGAGGTTAATGGGCGGTGACCAGGCATGCGGCGCACAAGCGCGAGGTTGATCTCCTCTTCTGAAAGAGAAAGGCCAGCTGGGCAACCGTCAATGACGGCGCCGATCGCTTTGCCATGAGATTCGCCCCAAGTGGTCACTTGAAAGAAAGAGCCAAACTGGTTACTTCCCATCTTCTTTTTCTTTTGTCAGCGCAAGCGCGCACAATTTGTCGATCTTTTCTTGCTCTGAAAGTGGGGTGAGGGGAAATTCGATAGCGCCCAAACGGCGATACGCGGCATCGCGCTCACTATACATCCGTTCGAAAGAGGCATCTGGGTCTTTTGGGTCGAGTAAAGGCGAGAAGTCATCTTCTTCAAAAAGGCGCTTTTTGAGTGTCTCTTTTTCTTCGATCAAGTAGACCAGAATGCCGTAGTGACTGAGCGCTTCGCTGTTCTCGAAAGAGAGCATGGTTCCGCCACCCGCAGCAATCACAGAGCGTTGGACATCTTGGAGCGAGTGGACGACCTCTTGCTCAATGATTCGAAACTTAACGGGGCCGACTTCGCGGTAAATATCACGGCAACTGAGCCTTTTTTTTTGCATGATTTGGTACTCTTTTTCGACGAGATCATCGGTGTCGATAAAAGCCCTTTTTAACTGAGCAGCGATCTTTTTCCCTAAAAAAGTTTTACCACATTTTTTGATTCCAAACAAGACGAGGTTCATAGGTATTTTACTTTTGCTCCGAGCTGTTTCAGATGGTCGATAAACGAAGGATAGGTTTTTGCGACGCACTCTATCCCTTCGATGATAGAGGGTCCTTGTGCCCCTAAAGCAGCGACACTTAAGGCCATGGCGATTCGATGGTCGCCGTGTGCCTTGACCGTTGCTCCGCAAAGAGTTGACGGTCGGACAGTAATTCCCTCTTTTTCTTCTTCTATATCAGCCCCCATCTTTTTAAGCTCGGCTGTTATGGCATAAATCCGGTCTGACTCTTTGCCACGCGCGCTTGCGCCGTTGTAGAGGGTTGTCGCGCCCTGGGCGTAACAGCCGAGCACAGCGAGAAGGGGCAAGGCGTCGACCATAGGGTTGATGTCGAGAGAAAGCCCCCTTAGGGTCGCGTGTGCTTGGACGCTCAGGGTGCGCGTTGTGGGCTCTCTTTTCAGGGCAATGCCCATCGCTTCGAGTGCCGGAAAAAGGTGGCGATCGCCTTGTTTATCGTCGAGGTCGACATTGTTGAGGCAAAGAGAAGAATTTGTGACAGCCGCCGCTGCCACCGGATAAGAACAAGAACTCAAGTCGCCGGGAACCGTATAGGTAAATCCGCGATAACACCCTTTCCCGTAAAGGATATAACGGTGGTATCCCTCGCGCTCATAGGCAAGGTGGAAGCGATCAAGCCAATCGAGAGTCAGATCAATCCAAGGTGTTTCTCCAGGACTTTGGACGGTGAGCACTGTGCAGTGGGGGCTGAAGGCTCCAGCGAGTAAAAGAGCTGAGACAGGCTGTGAATCTCGCCCGTCGATATGAGCGGTGCCGCCTTGCAAAGGGCCATGGATCGTCAACGGGGGGTAGCCTTGCGCGCGCGTACTTGTTGCTCGTGCGCCAAGTTGAGTTAAACCATCGGCAAGCGCAGCCA
>CAYTIT010000142.1:0-4463 GCA_964437975.1 uncultured bacterium | reverse complement strand
CTTTTTGCACTGCCTCAAAAGAGAGCTGGCGAATGGCATTGGCTGTTTTTGCGAGAATTTTTTTTAGGTCCGGGTCCATGACTGAAACTCTTTTTTACAAATAGGCTATGCTTCTATTTTTAGTCCTCATATGACAAGATAGCAAGGAAAAGTTATACTCACTCGATTTAAAAAAATATTTTTAATTACAACTAGCAAGGTTTTTATGCTTTCTCACGATCTCCGCACAAAGTTTTTGCGCTACTTCAAAGAAAAAGGCCACGTGATTGTCCCCTCAGCGCCCACCCTTCCCCATCATGATCCCACGCTCCTTTTTACCAACGCCGGCATGAATCAGTTCAAAGAGGTCTTCCTCGGTGAAGAAACGCGCCCTTATCGCCAAGCGACCTCTGCACAAAAGTGTATCCGCGTTGGAGGGAAACACAACGATCTCGATAACGTCGGTCATACTTCGCGCCATATGACCTTTTTTGAGATGCTCGGCAATTTTTCCTTCGGTGCCTACGGAAAAAAAGAGGCTATCGCCTATGCCTTTGACGTCTCAACCTCAATTTTTGGTTTCGATCCAGAGCACATCTGGGCTTCGGTGTTCGAAGAAGACGATGAATCGTTTGAGCTGTGGCACGCTTGGCTTCCAACAGAGCGCATCGTCCGCTTTGGCGCAAGCGAAAATTTTTGGTCGATGGGCGAAACTGGCCCCTGCGGCCCGTGCTCAGAACTCCTTTTAGATCGCGGTCCAGCCTTTGGCACCGCTTCAACCCCACTCGAAGATAGGTCTGGCGAGCGCTATATGGAATTTTGGAACCTCGTCTTCATGCAGTCGCAGCGGTTACCGCAGGGAAAGCTTATCCCCTTACCCCAAATCGCCGTCGATACAGGTGCTGGACTGGAACGGATCGCCTCACTGATTGAACATGTCCCGACTGTTTTTCAAACTGATATTTTGCAACACATCATCCGCGCAGTCGAAAAGAAGGCGCAAAAGTCCTACTCTCCGACTGATCCTCACCTCGCACCTGCTTTTCACGTGATCGCCGACCACCTGCGCGCCCTTAGCTTTGCAATCGCTGACGGGTGCCAACCAGGCAACACCGAGCAAGGCTATGTGTTGCGTAAAATTTTACGCCGCGCTGTGCGTTACGGCCGCCTTGTAGGGCTTAAAGAGCCCTTTTTAGCCCACCTTCTTCCTTCTCTTATCGAAGCAATGGGCACAGACTACCCCGAAATCAAAGAAAGTGAAAGGTGCATCGCTGAGATCCTCACGCTAGAAGAAGAAAATTTCGATCGTACCCTTCGCCGCGGCGGCAATATCCTCGCGACGATTATCGACCGCGCTAAGCAAAGTGGCGCTCACCAAATGAGTGGCGCCGATGCGTTTAAACTGAAAGATACCTATGGATTCCCCATTGAAGAAATTATCCTTATAGCCAAAGATGCCTCGCTGACTGTCAATCTCGATGCCTATCAACTCCTCGAAGAGCAGGCAAAAGAGAAATCGCGCCTTGCCAGCAAAACAGGCAGCGAGCCAACCAAAAAAACCATCGACTTTACCCCTTTTATTGCCCGCCACGGCACCTCGAACTTTACCGGCTATGACCAAACGGCGGGCGAAGGGACCATCACAGGTATCCTCGTCGACGGCTCTTTTGTCGATACCCTTGAAGCAGGCCAACAAGCGACCCTCTTTCTCGACGAAACTCCTTTCTATGCTGAAAAAGGGGGCCAAGTCGGCGATACTGGAACTCTGTCCCATCACAGCGCTCACTTTACTGTGACCGGCTGCAAGGCTCCTAAAGCCGACCTCATTGCTCACGTCGGCGTGCTCACCCAAGGAACATTGATCGTTGGAGAACCTGTGCGTGCCACCGTTGACGCGGCTAAGCGGCGCGCCATTGCCCACCACCATACGGCAACCCACCTTCTTCACTGGGCCCTTGAACAAACCCTCGGATCTCACATTAAACAGGCAGGCTCGCTCGTCGAACCAAGTCGACTCCGCTTTGACTTTACTCACCACAAAGCGCTCACGCGTGAACTTCTGCGCACTGTTGAACAACGCATCAACGAGAAAATTCGCGAAAATGCCCCTGTCATCACGCGCGAAGCTTCGCTCAAAGAGGTCCAAAACCAGGGCGGCGTTAAACAATTTTTTGGCGATAAGTATGGCGAAACGGTCCGGATTGTCGCTATCGGCGATTATTCGCAAGAGCTTTGTGGGGGAACTCACGTCGACCGCGCCGGATCAATTGGGCTCTTCCGCATTGCAAAAGAAAGCAGTATTGGCCAAGGGATCCGTCGGATTGAAGCTGTCACGGGGAAAGAGGCCGAAGCGCTAGGGTATGATGTAGAAGATCTCTTGTTTACGATGGCAACCCACTTAAAAACGCCTGTTGCCAAACTCGCTACTGCCGTCAATAACCTTCTTGATGACAACGCAGCACTGACAGAAACGATCCGTTCTTTGCGCCATACAACGCTTTTAAACAAAGCCAAACAACTTGCAGCTCAAGCAAAAGCGGTCGGCCCTTTCAACATGATCACCGCCCTTGTCGACTGTGAACGCAAAGAGCTCCCGTTACTTGCCGACCTGATCATCGAAGCGGGCCAAACTGCTGCTGTTTGCCTTGCCATCAGCGATGACGCTAAGTGTCACCTCTTTTTGAAGCTCACTCCCGAAGGAGTGGCAAAGGGATTTGAAGCGCGCTCCTTGATTCAATCGATCTTACCGTTGATTGAAGGTTCTGGTGGCGGTAAAAAAGCGACCGCTCAAGCAGGAGGAAAAGCCCCATCGGGAATCAGTGCGGCTTTTAACAAATTGGAACTCCTTTTCTCCGAGGGCACACCCTAGAGAGCGTTGCCCTCTTTTTCAACAATTTTATTGCATAAATGCTTGACTCTAAATGTATTAATAAATTTTAATATTGGCTAAATTTTGCTTAACGCTTTTGGCGGCGAGCTTTTTTCACCCCCTAACAAGGAGTCATTACTATGCTAAAACCTATGCTTCCCTTGATTGCAGCATTATCACTTTCATCTGCTGGATTCGCCTATGATACTTTCCCTGCTGGATTCTCACAGCCTGTTCAGATTGATTCAGAATCCTCTACGGAAACCGTAGACTTTTCCTTCCCTGCAGGCTTTTATCGAGCAGGAACGCAGTATCTCGTTGCGACCTTTTCAGGAACCAACCTGAGCGAATTAGAAATCACTTCTAATATTCCCGAAGAAAACTACTCGATTTCGGTTGAAGACGATAAGATTTTTCTCATCCTTTTATGCGATGTTGAAGTCGAGGCTTAGATCCTTGATCGACCTATTTTTCAATTAAAATGAGATGTTTTTCCGCCTTGCCTTTGTCTAGACAAGGCGGATATTTTATGTTTAATGATCTTTTTTCCCCTTCCACCACGTCATGGCTGTTTGATGGACACACAGCGGACGGGCTTCGGGAACTTCTCTCACGTGTTGTCCCAATTGAGGGGGAAAGACCTGCTCATCGAGTTCAAGGGACATCGTTTTCAACGCCACCGTTAACGGAATAAAAGTTTTCAAAAACACGCTGTGCGAGTAAAGCGAGTGGTTCTCTTCTAAACGAAACGCATACTGCGAATAAAAAGAAAAATTCACGTCGTCGAAAAAGGTCTCCCACTTGTGCCAACCTCTTTTGACCTCATCGAGTATTTCCTTGAGGACGCGACTTCTAGGAGCGCTCGCGAGAACGGCATTGGTACACTTGACATACTGGTGCAACACCATAGGGTAGAGACGGTCACAAAAACAAAAAAAAGACAAAAAAGGGAAAAAAGGAGCAAACGACTGATAAACGCGCACATCGTGGTCGAGATAGAGCCCCCCTTGCTGAAACAAAATAAGATACCTTAAAAGATCGGCTTTTTCCCCTTCATTAGCAGACGAGTGAAACAAATCTTGGCACATAGGATCTTGATTGAGCACCTCTTCGATCTCTTGTGCACCTAAAAAAGTCACTCGATTATGTTCAGCTTCACTTAACTGAGCCAATTGACGCGGGCGATCGGTCCAGAAAAGAATGTGACATTCAGGGTGGTACATCATAGCAGAGCGCAAATGACCAATCGATTGATAGGGAAAAGGCCTTTCGCCTAGCCAGATGAAGTGAATCACAGGAGGAATACGTTGATTTTCAGGCAAAAGAGGCAATGTCCCTGCAAGAAACTGCTGAGAAAAGGTCTCATAATGATCGCGAAACACAGTAAGCTCTGCTTGCGTTCTTTCGTAGTGCTCTTCGCTATATTCAGCTAATTGTTGAAAGAAAAGTTGGCTAGAAGGCGCCTCTGCATAGACATCAAAGGGGTTCTCTCCAAAACAAAGACACCATGAAAAAGTACACATCACCTGCGCGACTAAAGTTGCATAAAAACGTTTCATCTAAAAACACCACCCTATACGTAAGTCTGTTGCGTAATCTGTGATCGGCCCACTGA
>CAYTIT010000141.1:3915-4465 GCA_964437975.1 uncultured bacterium | reverse complement strand
CCCCTTAGGCAGCCGTGCAGCGCGCGCCATTGGGTTTATTGAAGCGATGATCGCCTACTCAGAAGAAAACGCTCCTCTAGCTAAGCCCTTACAAGCCGAAGAGATCGGCAAAGCAGCGCTCTTTCTATTATCGCCTATGGCTTCTGCTATTACAGGCTCCACGCTTTACGTCGACAATGGATTGCATGCCATGGGCCTTGCGATGGACAGCCCAACCCTTACCGAGACACAGCAGCCTCTTTAGCCATCGAGAGGCTCAGCTTGAGTGAGCACACACTTCAGCTTAAACCGCGCTGTTCGGCGGATTGTCCGCACATCGATTTTCCAATCATATGCTGTGCCATCATCGACAAGCTGCGCAGGTCGATTGCCTTGACTCATATGGCCGGAAAAGATTCCCTCTCCTTCGACAACAACAAAGTTCAGCGCCAGCGCACGATTCGGCGTCTTGATGAACACCACATCAGACAAGCGGAACAACGTCGCTCGGTCTCCTCCGACTTGAAGCGCAATCTCCGGGTGGTTATCGACAAAAAATGAACATTCAATG
>CAYTIT010000141.1:0-3905 GCA_964437975.1 uncultured bacterium | reverse complement strand
CTCTTTATCGACCACCTCCTCTTCGGGATAGCTCAGCAAAAACTCTCGATCACTGACTTGCTCAAAACCACACTGTTGCTCTTGACAAACAAAAGAGTGCACCCCTTCTATCCCCTCCCAGGTAAAGCGAAAAAGGTGCGCTCCGCGCAGCGGTTTTTCTAAGCGCCGAGAATGGATGCTGCCACTTGCGCTCACATCCCCCCCCCTCTCTTCCTTGAAGCTCACTGTTTGCTCTGCAGAAAAGATCAACCCTGCAAAAATATGCACTGGATGAGGCCGACTCACATAAGGGGGATAATAGGCGGCATAATCAGCCATAAAAAGGTGCATCAAAGTCACTTGCGGCGTCCTTTTTTCGTAAAACTCAGCGACAGGCTCTCCCAAATAAACGCCTGTCCTAGGATTCCAAAGCCGCGCTCCTTCTTCAAGTTGCACGGCACCCCCGTCGCCTGCGATTTGCGCCGCGAGAAGCCAATCGCCCCACTCTTCACTCGACTGCGGCGGCGTTGCCTTTGCTTGAAACGTTCCCGTCAAAGCCGCGAACAAAACTCCTGTTCCCGAAGAGAAAGGGCGTCGCTCCTCTCTTTTTGCGCAAAAAGCCCTTAGCGCAACGCGCGTCTTTTGAAGTCGCTCCCGCACAGGTTCTGACATAAAGCGGGCAAAGAGCCGCTCAATCCAAAAAAAGATCGCGAGAAGGCGAACACTAACCTGATGATCTTCGGCAAAACCAAATAGGTGCACATACTTGGGAAAAGCTCCAGCTGGCGTTTGAAACGCACATAAGCGCTCCAAGCGGTTGACCCCTTCTTGAAAGTGGTCAACCGAGCGACTTCTTAGTAGCGCCATCACAAAAGCCGCATTATCAAGCAATGGGATCATCTCTTTATTTTGGCTATGCACCCAAGAAGTTGCAGCGCTTTGGCGTCGCCTTGCTTCGTTTAAACTCAAATCAAGAAGTTTTTTTTCCCTCTCACGTTGATCGCTACACATATTTTCCTTGCAATTCCCCTAAAAGCAGATTAGAGTTGATTCTTAATCGCATGTGGCTCATCCCTTTGACTCATGCGAACAGTCTAGCACAACAGAACCAAAGAAAACAGCATGCGCACCGCTTTGATTTTTGCCTGTTTAACTTTTATGTGCTGTCACGGATGGGCCGACTCCCCGCCTCCAGACGCACCCTCTTTCAACATCGCCACAGAAAGCTACAAAGTCGCTATTTTTAAAACATTTGGCATTTTAGTTTTCCTTTTAGGCTTTATCTTCCTCACGGTCTGGGCATTGCGCCGCTTATCTCAGGGCCGCTTCCGCGCCAGCAACCACTACAAATCGATCAAGGTCTTAGAAAAACGTCCCCTGAGCCCAAAATCGATGCTTTACCTCGTCGAAGTCTATGAAAAAAAATTTCTTATCGCTGAATCTCAACACGAAGTAAGACCACTTGCGACAGTCGCTGAACCTTTACAAAGGGATTTATAATGGAAACCAGCCAAAGCAAAAAAAAAAGTGACACAGTGTGGCGGATGTATGGCCTCCTGATTCTCGTCTACTCTCTTTTTATCTTTAGTGGAGGCGTCATTGGGTTTATCGCAAAAAAAAGCCAAGCCTCGCTTCTCGCCGGGTCACTATCAGGTCTCTTACTTTTGCTCGCAAGTGCCATGACCCTCGGCAAAAGACGACGCGGCATCTACGGCGCCTTGATTCTTTGTTCTGCTCTTACCTGTTTTTTCGGCTTCAGATTCGTGATAAGTCTTCGCCTTGTTCCCTCGGGGCTGTTGTTGCTTGCTAGCCTTCCTATGGTTGTCGCGTTAGCGCGTGCTTGTCGACAAAATGATCTTTGCGCGTAAATGCACTCCAGCGCTCTTTCACGACACTCCAATTGACATTTCTAAAAAAAGCCGCGAGATACCTTGCCCGGTTCAGTCCATATTCAGTGAGGTAGGCGTGTTCCCACACATCCATCACTAAAAGGGGGACTCCTCCCGCTAATACATTGATATTGTGGTCATCGATCCACAGGTTATACAATCTTTTTTGAAGCGGATCGCCGTAAAGGACCACCCAGCCTATCCCTCGAATCATCCCCGTAGCGATAAAATTCTGCTGCCACCTAGCAAAAGAACCAAAGTCGCGCACGATCTGTTGATACAACCCATCTTGCTGTTTCAACGGCGGTTTCACACCCAGGTTCCCAAAATAGAGCTCATGCAACATCATCCCATTCATTTCCCATGCTAACCGCCGCTCTAAAGCCCCATAGGTAAGAGTTCGATCCTCCCCTGATTGTCTCAATCCGGCGATTTGATCGATCAAGGCATTCGCATTTCTAACATAGCCTTGATAAAGTTTCAGATGCATCGACACAAGCTCTGCGCTGAGTCCAGGCGTTTTGCCGAGTAAAGACGAAAAATCTTTAGCCTGATATTCCCCCTGCAGAGCTGTCATATGCACACTTAAGCCTAAGACAAACAACCACTTGACCATCTTGACTTCGCTCCTCACAGTGACGACGATCGGTAGGCGCTTGACCAGCGCCTTGATTTTACCCATGTTAAAAAAAACATACGTTCACAACAAGGGAAATCGATGACTCGCAAGAGGCCCATGAAGCCCTTTATCAACCAGGGAGGGACGATTATGCATCTTATGATACCGCTCGTGATCCAAGCATCGTGTTGATCGCCGAGCGCTAGTTGTGGCAAAAGTCCCAACTCTTGAATCGCGATCGGGATAAAGAATTCAGCACTTTGACTTAAACAACTAAGACTTCTTCGTGCTGTTCATTGATAGCATTTGTATATGTCAATACAAAAGACCGCTTTTGTTTTCCATCATATTTTAGCGGTTTTTTTCCTAGTTCAATGTCAACGGTAAATGGTTGTGACATACCTTTGGTATAAGCGTAGGTTTTTGGGTTATTGTTATTTTCTTTATTAGTGTTGGTGGTGCCTACTACCTTACAGTTGGTATTATTCACTTCAACTTTATCGAGAGGCTGTGGATCGTTAGCGTGGATACGGATGTTTTTTGCCACCAATGTCAGCCGATCCGTGATTTTTTTGACAACTTTTTTATTTTTTTCCTTGATGTCTTTAGCATTAATGTGTGTGCCATATTTTTTTTTCTTTAGTCCACATAGTTCCTTAAAAAAGCTTTGATCACATCGGTTGCCAACACCAACAACTGTAAAGTTAATAGCATAATTTTTTATTTTCGTTTGCATCGTTTGGATGTTTTTAGGCTCAACTTTGGCGGTATCCTCGCTTTCTGCATCAGTAATGAAAATCAAGGCTTTAAATGCGCTTGATGATGTGATCGTTTTTTTGACTCCAAACTCCAACGCCTTTAGAAGGTTCGTTTCCCCTTTGGGCTCATATGTTTCTAATTGATCTTTTAAGGCTCTGCTATTGAAGTTTGTCTCTCCATCGTACGTATAAATGGGAGTTTTGTTTACCTTGTCATTGAACGTATTAATACAGAGTGAAAGTTGTGTCTTACGCTCGTTAAAAACCTTTGTAATTTTCGATACGAGCTCAACCACAGCTTGATCGACTTGATTTTTACGTCTAAAATGGAGCTTTTCCTCATAATTTTTCTTACTTGTATAGTTTTTACGAATAATCCAAAAATCGTTTTCGCTTGACTTGCACATGCTCCCGCTTGCGTCGATCAGGACAAGAACGTAGGCGGAAGAAATTAAGTTGACAGGAGGCTTGATAAAAAACCGTTTTGCATAAGAACTAGCCAACTGCGGCGCCGACGGCGGCAATTTTTTTTCTTTTTCTATAGAAATGTTCTTTCTCACACAAATATCATGAATTGTTTCAATTGACAATTTTGTTTTATTGTTTTTGTTTTTTAACGATAATTCGAGTTTTTCTATTTTTATTTTTTGGATTTTATTT
>CAYTIT010000140.1:0-4488 GCA_964437975.1 uncultured bacterium | reverse complement strand
AAACGCTTATTTGGTGCAGCGGCAAGGCTAAGGACCGAACCCATAGAGGCAGCAAGCCCTGTAACCAGCGTTGTCACCTCAGACTCGATCATTTTAATTTGATCCCAAATAGCAAATCCCGAATCGACTGATCCACCAGGGGAATTGATCACGAGTAGAATAGGCTTGCCTGGATCTTGGAGCTCTAGATACCAAAGGCGACGAATCACCTCTTGTGCACTTTTGTCATCGATTGCGGACGAGAGAAATAATCGACGTTTGTTTAAGAGCATGTTTTCGAGCTTGACGCTCAAAGCGTCGGGAGCACCGGCGGGATCTTTGTGTTCTTCTTCTTCCATCAAAGGTATTTGGGACATAAGGTTCCTCACGACTGGATTGCTTGAAGCGGCAGATCAAGCGCCAACTCCGGATAAAGCGGGAATTCGCTGAGTAAGGCTTCGATCGTTGCTTTGGTTTTAGAAAGCGTTTTAGGGTCGATAGTGACGTGGCTGCGACTGGGTTGACCGGTCTCTTTTGTAGGAAGAGACTTTGTTGCTTGTAAGACATCGGCCATGACGTCGCCAATGACATGCATCTCGTTTTCTTTCATGCCTAAGCTGGTCAAGGCTGCTGTTCCCATGCGGATACCAGAGGTATACCAAGGGCCATTGGGGTCAAAGGGAATCGTATTTCTATTCACCGTCATCATTGCCTCGCGCAAGGCATTTTCTGCTTGACGTCCAGTGAGACCGAAGCTCGATCCGACGTCGGCGACAATGAGGTGATTATCGGTGCCTTGCGTGAAGAGTTTAACATTGCGTGCGAGAAGTTGTTTAGCTAGGGCCTGTGCATTCGCGACAATTTGTGCGGCGTAGGCGCGAAAAGCGGGCGTAGACGCTTCTTGAAAAGCAACTGCTTTGGCGGCGATCACATGAGGCAGGGGGCCGCCGATCACAAGAGGGCACCCCTTGTCAATCACCTCTTTAAACTCATTTTGACACAAAATCATACCGCCTCTAGGACCGCGCAGTGTTTTGTGTGTTGTCGATGTAATCATATGAGCGAAGGGGACAGGATCATACTCTCCGGTGATCACCTTTCCTGCAACGAGACCTGAGAAATGGGCCATATCGATCACAAGAGTAGCGCCGACAAGGTCGGCAATTTCCCTCATTTTTGCGCAGTTGATCAAGCGGGGGTAAGCAGAGTAGCCAGCGACGAGAATCGTGGGTTTTTCTTTTTTGACCTGCTCAGCAAGCGCGTGGTAATTGATCCGTTCTGTTGAGGGGTCGATTTCATAAGCGACAGAGCGCATCATCTTAGAAGAAATATTATGGCGGTAGCCGTGGGTTAAGTGACCTCCAGAATGAAGACCCATGCCCATCATTTTTTGGTTCACTAAGAGTTGGCGAATCCGCTCATACTCTTCGGGCGAGAGGGTGTCGAGCTTTTTGTTCCCGAGGGCATCGAGCTCTTTGTTTTGGACACGCTGAACGAGAATGGCCCAAAAGGCAATCAAATTGGCGTCCGCTCCCGAGTGGGGTTGGACATAAGCGTGCTCGGCGCCGTACAGGTCTTTTAAGGTGTTGACGGCGAGGTCTTCAATCGTGTCGATATTTTCGCACCCTGCGTAGAAACGGCGGTGGGGAATGCCCTCGCTGTACTTATCAGTCAACAGGTTGCCCATGGCAAGCTGCGTCGAGAGTGAGCTGTAATTTTCCGAGGCGATTAACTTGAGAAAACAGCGTTGATCTCGAATCTCAGCGGCAAGAGCCGTGGCGACTTCAGGGTGGCGTTCGCTTAGATGATCGAGGGCCGCTAGGTAGGCAATGGCAGCTGAGGATTGTTTGTCTTTAGGAACCGTGTCAAAGTAATGAGAAAGATAAGAAAATGTCATGGGGCTATGCACAAACCTGCGTCGTTGTCTAAACATGCTTTTTTGCGAACAGTCTTGATCGGCTGCGCATGAGCTCATTATGGCATAAGGGCCTTTATTCCCCAAAAGAGAAAAAAACCTCTTAGGTTTATCTCTGAGATCAATCGAGCCATGCAACTTGAGAAATGACACGCGGGAATCCTCATTCCGTTGAGGGGAGGGTGATGAACCCGCATCTTCTGAGGTGTTGTTGGGGGAATGGCGATAAAAAATTTTTATCTAGAGGGCAATTGACCGCTTCTGCTATTCTAGCTAAAAAAATCAACGCTGTTGATCAACCGCTTGTACTGGTAGCCCCTGCCCTCTGTCCAAGCCACCCTAAAGTTAGGGGGGCTAAAGAAAAATTATTTTTTTCTGGGAGGGCCATCTGAAGGGGGCTAAGTTTGGTTCTTTGCGCCGTCTACAGCGTCAACCAAGAGTTTTACGTTATGCACGAAGCCCTTAAGCCCCTTCTCGACATTCAAGAGCTAGACATTAAAATGATTCGGTTAATGCGGATTAAAAAGCAACGTCAAAAAGAACTTGATCAAATTGACGCTTTGCGTGGCGAGCTTCAAGAGCAGCTCTCGTTGAAAGAGGAGGAAATTGCCGACTTGGGCAAGCAGGTCAGCGAGTTGGAAACAAAAATTGAAGAGCTAACGCAAAAGCACAAAGGGCTCGAAGAGAAGCAAAGTCGTGTAAAAAAAGTCGAGGAATTTAATGCGTTAACTCAGGAAATGACGACAGTCGAACGAGAAAAAGCAACAATTGAAAACCAAGCGTCAAATATTCTAGATAAGAAAGCCTCCGAAGAAGAGATCTTGGAAAAAATTCGAGAAAGTTTGCAGGCTTCAGAAGAAAACAGCCGTGAAGTTGAAGGGGAAATCCGCGCAAGTGTGGCGAAAATCAACGAAGAAGGGCAGCGGTTAAAACGGCAGCGCGATGAATTAATCACAGGGGCTGATTCTGAGGTTTTTGTGATTTACGAGCGCCTTTTACGCAATAAAAAGGATCGAGTGATTGTTCCTATTGAAAATCGAGCCTGCAGTGGATGTCATATCACATTGACACTGCAGCATGAAAATTTAGTTCGGAAAGGCGAGGCACTCGTTTTTTGCGAGCATTGTTCTCGGTTGCACTACTGGCAAGAAAGTGAGGCTGTCGAAGGAACGCCTGTGGCTACAGTACGCCGCCGCCGCCGCAGTGCAGCGCGGACCTAAAAGAGAGGGGGTATGCTAAGTACACTCTCTGATAAAGTGTCACTCAAACATCGAGTTGGGAAAGAAAGGTAATCGCTGCTAAGTCAGACTGCTGTTTGGCTTAGGAGAGGAAAGTCTGGACTTCGTAGAAAAAGGTGCCAGTGAAAGACTGGGGGCTGTAAAGCTACGGAAAGTGTCACAGAAAATAGACCGTTGGCCCTTTTTCTTTTTTCGCGAAATAGCGGAAAAAATAACAAGGGTCAAATAGGATGAAAATGCTTAAGCTCAAGGCTTGAGCCGCCTGGTAGCAATACGGGGCAGCGATAAACCCCACCTGAAGCAAGAAGTGAGCTGATTGTTTTTCGCAAGATGATGCTCGCTTAAGTCGCTTGAGGGCTTTGGCGACAAAGCTCCTAGATGAATGATTACCCTCTTTTACTGCGGTAAAAGAGACAGAATCCGGCTTACTTCTTTCCCAGCTATTTTCTTTATGATTGAGTTAGGTGGTCGTCAATGTCTTTTGTCCGGTAGATTCGAGGATCTTTGTTTTCTCGTAGCAACCGGTCACAACACCCCATACAAGACACCTGCAAAGTCGTTCATCAACTTGCCATAAGACGGAGCGTCTCTCTTTTAGTAAGTTGATGAACGACTTTGCAGGTGCCTTGGGAGATTAAGGTTTTTCCTGGATTAACTTCAGATTGTTAACAAGGTGTAATCTTGCTGATTGAAGCTCTTTGAAAACTTTTTTTTGATTTTCGAGTTCAAAAGTTCGGTTTTCTATCATTTTTAATTCTTCCCCAAGTTCTTTTATTAAATCAATATGTGATTGTTTTATTTTTTGATTTAAATCTGACTTAATTTTAAGGGAAATTCTGTTTATCCGCGATTTTCTTGTGGCAGCGTCAAAAAGAGGTAGAGCCATATTCATTCCTAAAATAGTTGGAAACAGTCTAGGGTCGAAGTTGACTCCATGGTCCGAAGAGTACCAGGGAACTTCGTAGTCAGGAAGGAGTTTTTCTAGCTCATCAATTTTATCAGCTGAGGAATCCATGACTAACAAGGAAACCGCAGTGTAGACAAGGAGCCCTATGAGCCCGCCTACAATGAGGCCTATCGGGCCCCCAAATAAAACAGAAGCTGCTACCCCTGCCACAATGACAGCAATCAAACCAACTTTGCCGACAGCAATCAGTCGATCTTTCCAAAGGTTGTTCTTGGCCACTTCTAAACGTAACATCTTCACCTTAAGGTGATGAATTTTTGCTTTTATGGAACCTTTCTTATAATTGGGTTCTTGAAATAGATAATCAAGGTCGCGCTCTTGCAGGAATTTTTTTGACTCGCTAGAAAGCTCAGAAAAAATTTTAAACATGTCTTCTTGATAACAAGAAT
>CAYTIT010000139.1:0-4492 GCA_964437975.1 uncultured bacterium | reverse complement strand
GGACAAGTAGGACTTGAACCTACGACCAACGAATTATGAGTTCGCTGCTCTAACCAACTGAGCTATTGTCCCGCTCTTTAGCCATAAGGTGTTTCACGGCATGCGCTTTCAGATTATTGTAAGCGATGTCGCTTTTCAGCTCAATCCTCAATCACGATCGGCTGCCGTCGTCTTTAAAATAACACTACTATAAGGGTCAAGTGTGTAATGAGGCGAAGAAAGTGGGAGCGGAGGGACAGCCACATCGGCTGGCGGTAACTTGCCTGTATCGATAAAGCGCGACCAAGAAAGATCGGCTAACGGCAATTCCCAGTCGATCTGTTGCGACGAGGGATTGAAGGCAATCAAGAGGCTGTCTTTGATCGACCAAGCAAGCAGAGGAGAGCCGGGAAGCTCATACCACGTGACAGCGCCAGCAGAAAAGAAAGTTTTTTGGGTAGCCAAAAGAGAACGTTTGCGAAAGGTGATCAGCGCCGACACAAAGCGAAAAAAATCCTTGTCGAAAACATCTTCACTCCAAGAAAGGTGGTTGCAGCTATTGTCTTGGCACCAAGCGTTGTTATTGCCGCCGCGAGTATGTCCCCGTTCATCGCCCATCAACCACATCGGTGTTCCAAGCGAGACAAAAAGAGCAAGGGCTAAATTGCGTTGCTGCTTAGAGCGCAAGCGTACAATAGCGGGGTCGTCAGTCGCGCCTTCAGCGCCGCAGTTCCAGCTGATATTGTCGTTGCTTCCGTCTCTGTTTGCCTCGCCATTGGCTTCATTGTGTTTACAGTTAAAAGAGACAAGATCGCGCAGAGTAAAGCCATCGTGGGCGCAAATGTAATTGATGCTGCGCGTTGGAGAGGCACTTGCGTAGAGGTCAGGTGAGCCAAGAACCCGTTTTTTAAAAGCTTCTTTGTCGCCATCGCCACGGATAAACTGGCGGATGGTATCGCGGTATTGACCATTCCACTCTGCAAAACGCCAGGATGGGAAAGTTCCCACTTGGTACCCACCGCCTGCATCCCACGGCTCGGCAATCATCCGCGCGGGCGCAAGAATGGGATCGCGTGCGATTTTTTCAAGTAAAGGGGGCGCAGTCATCAGCGCTCCCTTTTCATCTCGCGTCAGGATCGAGGCTAGGTCAAAGCGAAACCCGTCGACGCGGTAGTGCCTCACCCAGTGGCGCAGCGAATCTAAAATCAACCTTTGGACGACGGGATGTTGGCAATTAAGTGTGTGGCCGCACCCCGAATCGTTGCAGTGGCGTCCTTGGTCCATCCGATAGTAAACAGCGGCATCAGGACCATGGAGAAGCGACGCACTTTTCCCTGTATGGTTATAAACGACGTCGAGAATCACTTCCATGCCGGCGCTGTGCAAGGCTTTGACAAGAGTTTTAAACGCTGTCGATGCCGAATGTTGAGGAGATGTGTAACGGCGCATAGGGGAAAAAAAATGGATGGGATCATAGCCCCAGCTATTCACTAAAGGACGAGCTGTACTTGGAGAAAGGGGAGTGTGAGAACACTCGTTGAATTCAAAGATCGGCATGAGCTCAACACCGTTCACACCGAGCTGTTTGAGGTAGGGGATTTTTTCAATCACTGCTTCGAATGTGCCGGGAGAAGAAACGCCACTTGAAGGGTCGGCCGTTAAACTGCGCACGTGCATTTCGTACAAAACCAGGTGTTCGGCGGGAATAAGCGGTTTGGCATCATCGCCCCAATCAAAGGGGGGCTGGATAAAAAACCGCCCTCTGAGCGATTCTTGCGGCTGTCCCCAGGTGGAGTGCGAGGTTAAGGATGGGGCGTAAGGGTCGATGCATGGTGTTTGATCGCATAAGTAAAGGTAGTCGAAGCGTTCGGGAAGATCGGCCACCTCTAAGACGTGATATTCCCCCTTGGGCTTCATTTTCGCGCGAAAAAAGGGCTCGGTGGCTGCGGGAAAAAAAAGGAGCACAACCACGTTACGACTCGTCGAAAAAAAGCGAAAACGGGTCATGTGGCCTTCTCGAAAAACGCCAAGAAAGGGAGAGAGGTTACGAGCTGCGCGGCTATAGAGGCGTGTAAGGGGGGGGTGTGTGCTTTCTGAGGGCATGTCCATTTCAAACCTAGGGAGTCGCTAGTGCAAACCTCCTTTCCCGCTTCTTGGATTACGATCGGTATAGCACGATGGCGCGTTGGGAGCAAATGGTTCTTAGGGACGACGAGCGTTCGACTCTACTGATCGTCATTCAAGAAGCGGGTTTTTGCTTTTACACAAGTCAGCGGGTCTTTTTCGGGCATCTGCTGGGTTTTGTTCAGGAAAGGGGAAAAATCCCGATTGCATATTTAGGGTATACCCAAAGTCAACAGATAAAAAATTGGCAAAAAAATAGATAGGCTGATATTTTTTTATTTTCTATCTCGATGAGGAATCAAAAAAATTAGGTCAATCTATGAAGCCATCTATCCAACGCATACAAAACGAAAGGCCAGAATTTGATCTGGTCGTCAATACCCAAGACCACCCTGAGCCATCAGATCTCATCTGCAGGGTAGACTTGTGCAGTGAGCGCGCTCGACAAAATTTAAAGGGGTGGTTTTTCGACACAACTTCTCCCAAATCCCTCTGCTTATCACTAGGGGTGGACACTTTGCACATTCTTTCCATTGGAAGTAGCATATATAGCCTGTTTGAAGCTGTGCATCACCCCAACCCAGTCTCAGTGATTGGCTACGGATTAAGCGCTACGGGATTTTTGCTGTACAACACCTGGCAGGTCATCTCAGTTGCCCGCTCTAAAGAGCCCGTATCAATGGAGAACAACGGCCTTTGTTAGCAAGGGCGCTACTTGAATGGCTACGTAACAGCAAGAAAAACCAAAACAGGGAAAAAGTCATTAACTACCTCGCTTTGAAGCTTGAGTCAAGGTCAGAAAAAATCTGATTCTTGAGGTTTTTTACGTCTGGAGCAGCGCAGGCCGCAGCCTTTTTTTAAATTTTTTTAAAAGAACAGTCGACTTGTGTAAAGTAGCTTGCAAAAAAGTATTCTACCTAGCACGGACCACAAGATTTAAGAGCCTTTCTAGATAGAAGGTCATGGTCTATGTCCGCTTGCAATAGTGCTAAGGAGAGGCAGGGCAATGACAATTTCGGGATTGCACATCCCAACGGTGCAAATCTCTTCACGAAAAGAGTTCGGGACTATTGATCAACCATCCAAACTTCATCTCAAAGAAAAAACAACCCAGAAAACAACGATTGTCGTACCCAAGTACCTCCAAAACGTAATCGGACAAGCCGTCGACGATCTTCTGCATAATCGGATTACGGTCCTTAGGTTAAGGGATAGAAAAATCGACGACAAGGGGGTTAAGGTTCTTGTTCTTGCTCTGAAAGTCAACCAGACGCTTGCTTCTCTTACCCTAGAATCGAACTCAATAGGAGACGAAGGAGCAAAAGCTTTAGCTTTGGCTCTTAAGGACAACCCGACTCTTGCCTCTCTTAATCTAAACACGAACTTTATAAAAAACGAAGGAGCAAAAGCTTTAGCTATGCCCCTCAAGGACAACCAGACACTTGCTTCTCTTGATCTAAGCTGGAACTTTATAAGAACCGAAGGAGCAAAAGCTTTAGCTGAAACGGTTAAAACAAAAAATCATTTTGGATTCCTTAATTTAGATGGTAATCCTATAGGAATCGAGGGAATCAGGTCCCTTATCAAGGTTTTCCAAGCAAACCGCAGTTTTATCGCAATTGGTCCACCAAAGCCTCGTCGATTACAAAGAAAGGACGCCACTTGAACGGCTACGTAACAGTAAGAAAAACCGAAGCAGGGAAAAAGTCATTGAGTACCTCGCCTTGAAGCTGGAGTCAAGAGCAGAAAAGTCTATTTTTTAAAAAATTGATAGCCATAATAACCCGCTCCAACTATTCCTCCAACTATTCCTCCAGCCACAGTAAGCGGCAACGCAATTTTTGAAATTATCTTTAAGGTATTATGAGCTAGTGCGATTCCTTCTTGCTGCATCGACAAATATAGGTAATTTGACATGGTGAGGCCTTGCGCTTCTGCCATGCAATTTATCAAAGCCAAAGAAACAGGGAAAGTCACAAAAATACAGACCGCAATGACGATAAGGATCATCACGTATGACAAGGACGTGGCCGCACCCAAGCCAACCGTTCCAATTGCACCTCCAACTAATGCACCAATGGAAGCTCCCTTGATTGTGGATTGCGCTAACTCGTTTACAGAGAAGGTATTGTTTTTTATACATTTAGCCTTCTCTGGGCAACCTTGCAAGGTTGATGAACATCTTCCAAATGTGAAACTAAAAACTCCATTCATATTCATTTTTCACCATATTGATTGTTATTAAAAAATTTTTTATAAGTTCAAAAGGAGCTTGATTCATAAATAAGCCGCTGATATTCAGTTGTTTGACAAAATAAGCGACTTGATTTCAGCTAAAATTAACTCTGCACACATGGTTAAATCCATAATTACCAAAAGTTTAATCATG
>CAYTIT010000138.1:0-4518 GCA_964437975.1 uncultured bacterium | reverse complement strand
AACCCGACTCGATCACCAACTTGCCTGCGCGCCGTTTGATTCTCGATTCTCGCAGTCGAATAATGTCTTGGTTGTTGGCATCTTTTTCCCCCCCCATGACCTCTAAAAAACGGGCAAACTGTTCGTTTGTCACAGGGTGAACATCTAAAGCAAAGCTCTTAATCGCCACTTGATGTCGCGGCCTCTCATCGCGCCCCCCTTCGTTGCTGCCGCGATAAAACTCTCCCCCTTGAATGACCACCATATCTGTTTGGAGCGGCTCGACATCGGAAATAATCTCTTCTTGAGGAACATACCGTGCAACAGTCTGCTCGACGTGAAAAGCCGCGGCGGGATCGGGATCGTATGCGGGGCGCTCGATTGGCTGCGGGTTGAGGACAGGCTGCGGGTTCGCATCGGCAACGAGCTTAGAAACCTCTTTGAGCATCTTTTGCTGGGCTGCAGGCAAAAGTTCCTCTCTTTTTTCTGGCACCGCTTCTTTTTCTACAGGCTCTGGCTTTTCAACAACAGCGACCAATGGCGCAGAAACAGGTTCTTCCCATGTAAGCGCATGTTCACTTGGCGTAGCGTCTTGCTGCGGCGCACGCGTTGTTTCTTCGCGCCGCTCTTGCAACATCGCATTGAGCAAAGCGAGTGGCGATGCCGACCGTTTGTTGGGGTTGGGCTCCAAACAAGAGGTAATCAACCCATCCCATGGAAGGCGAAAGTCGGGAAATGCCTTAGAAGGCAAGGCAAAAGCCCCTTCGGGGAAGCAGTGAAAAAGCAAAAAATAGGCGAGGACCCCAAACGCGTAGACATCGGCACTAGGGCTGAGCGCTTTTTCGCGGTAAATTTTTTGTTCGGGTGCTAAAAAGGCATACGTCTGCAAAAACGATGCATGCAATTTAGAAAACTTGCCCCACTCGAGGATATTTGTCGGATACTTATCTTCACCTAATTTGTAAAAAAAGGAGGGATCGAGATTGAGGGTTAACGTTTCGGCAAGGGCCTTGTACATGCGGGTTAAAATTAACCCTTCTCCCACAATTTGCGCTAAGCCAAAATCAGATAAAACAACATGAAGCCCCTTTTGCCCTTTGCCAATCAAGACGTTGTTCAATTTAATGCCCCGGTGCGCAAGAGGAGCACCATTGACCTGTTTTTGGTGGGCATAAGAAAGAGCATCTGCAACTTGAAAAAGGATTTTTAAGATTTCATTTTCATTAAAGTGTTGCTTGCTTGACCCTAAATACTGCGCGAGATTGGTCGTTTCGCCAAAGCAGTCGACAATACAATCGGTGACGAGAAAATAGTAACCATCTGCAAAAGAGACGTTGTGCACTTTGACAATGTGCGGATGGTCGAGGGTCGCTAGCGTACTTACATCTTTTTCGAACCGCTGCACAAAATTGCGATCAGACGCGAGCTCTTCTGGCAAAACCTTCAGGACATACTGTTTTTTGACAAACCGATGTTCCGCAAGATAGACGGCGCCTAGCGTACCGTGACCGATCTGCTTGACAATAGCATAATCTCCAAGGGTGTGTTTATCCATAAAGCTGTATCCCTAAATCCACCGGAAATACTTCATCAAGTAATAGGCGGCGAGCGGTAAGAGAACGACAAACACCACGCCCCATACAACGTTAGGCAACCATCGAGACCCACCTCCAACATTACTCCGCTTTTCAAGCGTCCCAATTCCATAAGCAAATTCGCGTTTTGCATCACTACCGCGAAACAGTTGAGCGTGCTTTTTCACGAGCTGATCACCATCGAGCCCTAAAAAATTGGCATACTGTTTAATGAAACCAAGTGCATAAACAGAAGAAAGGAACTGATCGACACTGCCTTCTTCAATTGCTTCGAGATAATTCATCCGAATCGAGGTCGAATTCTCGACTTCTTTAAGAGACAGGTTCAACTCTTTTCTCTTAAGTCGAAAGAGTTCACCTAACTTTTTTACATCTTCGCTCATTTCATACCTTTGTCTAGAGCCACTTAGCGACTTTCTTTCTTGGGAAAATCGCTGCCGCCTACTACAGGGTATAGGATAGAAACAAAAATAGACAAGTCTTTTACAACTGAAAAAAAACGTAGCTATACCGATTGGAGTTCAAGAGTCGAAACTTGTGTCACAACTAGGCGCTCCCTCTTGTTTCTTGGCAAGGCAGCCGGTGAAAAAAGGGGGAATGATGGCAAAGGCAACAACCCGATTCAGCTTGACTTTTCCCGCTTAACCTCAGGCTCGCTCATCTCAACCTCAGAAGTCAAGCACCCACAACCACACCCCTTGTTGTCCTTTTTGAGCTGGGAACACCCCAGACAGGTTACAATTAGGATAAAAATACAACCACCCGTTTTCATTGTTCCCTCATTTTAGCTAGCGCAACCACAACTACTACAGCTGCAACCACACCCACAAGCTTGTTCAATTTCTTCTTCGGCCTCTTCAACTTTAGAGCACCCAACGCACACTGCCAGTAGCAGTAAGATCGACACTATTTTTTTCATTTTACCTCCAACACAACGTCCTCAAGTTTTTCATCATCGATCGCTATAACGAAAAAATCGACACAATTTTCCTTTAACACCCCACCTAACCCCCACCTTAAGCAAAAAAAAGTTGATTTCAATCCTTTTTTTTACACAATCGGAATAGAGGGGACAAATAACACCCCCCTTTAGCTTGTGATAAAGGACGTTCGGACATGGAAAAGTCGACCACTCTTGCCCCTTTTGTCCTCGTAAAAGAGTACTTTCAATTGGCAAAACCGGGGATTATTTTAGGAAATGTCATCAATGCCGCTGTCGGTATCGCCTTAGCGTCGCAGGGCGCCTTTACTCTCTCTCTTTTTTTTGGCACCCTTTCTGGATTAGTGTGCGTCATTGCCTCTGCCTGTATGTACAATAACTATATCGACCGCGAATGTGATCGAAAAATGGCGCGAACTCGTCAGCGCGCGCTCGCTCAAGGAACTATTTCCGGATCGATCGCACTCGTTGTTGCAACCTTTCTCGCGCTGCTAGGAGCGGCCCTTTTCATTACTTTGACCAACCTCCTTGCGACGGCGATGGCCTTTGTCGGTTTTTTCATCTATGTGGTGATCTACAGTCTGCTCAAGTACCACTCTTCACACGCAACATGGATTGGAAGTCTAGCTGGCGCGCTCCCTCCTGTTGTCGGTTATTGCGCCGTATCTGGTCGGTGTGACCTGGCTGCAGTGCTTCTATTTGGAACCATCGCGCTATGGCAAATGCCTCACTTTTTTGCTATTGCCCTCTACCGCCTTGATGATTATGCAGCGGCCAATATCCCCATCCTTCCCCTTGTCAAAGGAATCCGCGCAACGAAAATTCACATGCTCTTCTATATTGTCGCTTTTACCATCGTCTGCTCGTTGTTAACGCTTTTTGGGTATGTGGGAAGCCTTCACTTAGTCACGACAGTGAGCTTAGGGCTGATTTGGGGATTACTGTGTATCCAGGGAATCAAAGGGAGTGATGGACATCAATGGGCGCGAAAAATGTTTGTCTTTTCGCTGATTGTCGTCATGGCACTTTGCATGACCATTCCCTTTAGCGCGGCTCATTAACCTTTGTTCAACGTGATTTTCTCTTCGAGAATGCTCGGTTGAGTAGAGCTTCCATCTTTGGAAGAAATCACCACTTTGTAGGAAAGGGTGCATGTGCCAATCTCGACCAGGTATTCTAAGCTTTCTGGATCTACCTTATATACACCTTTTATGCTCTGGAGCGAAATCGTGATGTTATCCTTCTTCTTGTCAAACGCGATAGAATAGGTGAGAGGTGCCGCGTTCTTACCATTCGCAACATGAACATTGTTATCTATGCGCTTAACACGCGCCTTCCTGAGGGTTGGATTGCTCATTAATTCGCCAACGCTTGCCTGCTGCGTATGGCCTAAAATCGTATTAAGAATGGCATTTTTGTTCTTCTCACCCACCTCGCCAACTTGTTTTTTTAAAATGTCAAAAAATTCATTAAACCTAGTCTCTCTTTCTTCGTTTTTACATTGAGAAAATGTCCTTGATGTGCCATCTTTTTGCGTTAACTTGATAACAGCGCGCCCAAAATCTATTTTCGATTGTTTTTTTATACTAGGTAAAACTTCATCATGTATATCTTTTACCTTTTCCTTGTTGTTTGTTGAAGTAATAAAATTTTTCATGTTATCTGAAACAAATTTTTCATCCTTGATCTGATGATGCGTCTCGGCAATCTTATCATTTGTCGGCATTTCTTTCCCGAAAACCTTTTTCCAAGCCGTTGAAATACGTGCCATGAGTTGGTGAACCCACCCACCTTGTCGCTGAAACCCAAACGTAAAATTTGGCTTTCTTATATAAAATCGCGCAGACTGAAAAAAAGCAGCGACTTTCTCCAAAACTCTTTCTACGACCGTTTTTGTCTTAGACGGTGGCGGCCCTCGTCGAGTTGGAGTATGATCTACTTGACTAGGATTACTAGGATTACTAGGATTAATGGTAGGTGTTGGTGTTGTTCCAACATATCCAA
>CAYTIT010000137.1:0-4520 GCA_964437975.1 uncultured bacterium | reverse complement strand
AGCTATCACCGTCATCGATACAAGGACCCAGACTGTCGCCACAACGATTGACATGTCCCAAGCGATCTATCAGCTTACGATGTCTCCCGATGGCACCCGCCTTTATGCCCCTAATGCCCTTGACGATATGGTTTTTGTGATTGATGTAGCGACAGATACTTGGATCGCCACCATTGATGTTCCCGATAGTCCAACCTCAGTTGCCCTTACACCCGATGGCAACACAGCTTATGTCACTTGCAGCGGGTCAAATCAAGTTGTCGCCTTTGACACAGCGACAAATACATTGATCAACGGCGTCGCCATCGCCGTAGGAACATCTCCTGTCAGCATCGCTATTTTGCCCTCTGGGGATAAAGCTTATGTCTGCAATAGTAGCAGTAATGATCTGAGCGTCATCGACCTCGCCTCTTCTTCTGAAACCACCCGTATTGCCATCGGCCTTGTGCCTAGCTTTGTCATTCTTGCTAACAATGGGATGGCCTATGTGTCGAATTATGCTGAAAGTACTTTATCGGTGATCAATACTGAAACCGACACCAGCCTTCCTAGAATCTACATTGGCAACACCGCTCCTGTGGGACTTGCGTTCACGCCTAGCCAAGCAGAGCTCTACATTGCCAACCTCAGCATGCAAGGGCCCAATGTGGTCATCGTTAATTCCTCAATCGGTGTTGCGGTCGATCAAATCCTTGGCGAGGGGAGTGGAACCGCTGGTGTTGCAACGACCTTCATTCCTTGAGAGGGGAGAGCGATCAAGAAACGAGCGGCCGCCTGAGCTCTCCGTCACGCAAGCCCAAGTTGCCGTAGCGGTGATAGCGCATACTTAAAAAAGATTCGCGCAAATAGTGGAGGAGCTCGATGCGGCCATTGGCAACAACAGGAGCGTCGTTGAGGTAGCACCCCTTAGAAGCACACAAGGCAAACAAAGAGGGTTCAGGGGTGTGAAGCATCCGCACGCGATTGATTTTGCCGAGTTTAATACGCGAAATGAATCCGGCTCGGTCCTCTTCAACGATGCGAAAAATAGGGAGCATCGCCTCCCAGTTAACCTGTTTAGGGCCCTCTTTTTTGGAAAGCTCCCAGCTCACTTCAAGCCGGAGCTGACATGTAAGAGCAGCGGCACATGCGCGCAAGTAGTCAATTGCGCGATCTTCAGGGGTGATGCGCAGCGTCATTTTTTTATGGGGCAAGTAGCGTAGAATGTTGTCTTCCCCAAGGAGTTTTGCAACATCCTTTCCCCGTTTAAATTGCTGCCAAAAAAAAGCATAACTCGAGATGCTTGCATACCATATTCCCAAATCGTCGTCGGATAAGTCGAACTTATCGAGAAACCGAGTGAGGTTATTAACAAGTGGGCCTAAAGGGAGTTTTTCTTTGGGGGTACTGCGTTGCTTTGGCACCATCCATTGTAAGAGATAG
Source organism: uncultured bacterium (assembly GCA_964437975.1). Taxonomy (GTDB): domain Bacteria; phylum Chlamydiota; class Chlamydiia; order Chlamydiales; family Simkaniaceae; genus JBCCHO01. The sequence goes on along the minus strand of CAYTIT010000137.1, from coordinate 3,098 downwards.
TTAGGGCCGCCCGCTTTAAACCCTTGGCCAAAACTGCTTTTTTTACATCCGCCAAAGGGTTGCTTTTGAACAATAGCACCTGTGATAGGGCGATTAATATAGCAGTTGCCCGCTTGAATGAGCTGGTGCCACTTTTTGTGCTCGCGCAAGTCAAGCGAGTGGAGCCCTGCTGTTAAGCCGTAAGGAGTTGCGTTCGCAAGGTAAAGAGCGTGGTCGAGGTTTTTAGCGCGCATCACAGAAAGGACGGGGCCAAATAGTTCTGTTTGCGTTGTAAAACTCCCCTTTTGGACATCCCATTTAATACCGGGAGACCAAAGGTTGGGGTGGTGTGGGTCTTGCTTGGGTTTGAGGAGCCACGACTCTTTTGGTTCAAGTGAAGTCAAAGCGCGTTGCAGTGCCTTGCCGGGGGGAGCGATAAGTGGAGTCATCAAGCTCGATAAACTCCACGCTGACCCCACTTGCACCTTGGCAGCTGCATCGCGCAAAGCGTGGCGGAACGAGGGGTCGTCATAAAGGCCTGCTTCGACAATAGCAAGAGACGCAGCGCTACATTTTTGGCCATTATAGCTGAAAGCAGAGTGGAGCAAATCGCGAATGGCAAGCGAGCGGTCAGCGAGTTCAGTTATGATCAAGCTATTTTTCCCACCTGTCTCTGCCCCGAGTAAAAGGGGTGGACGCAAATGGAGAAAGCGCTCTGCTGTTTGTGAGCTTCCCGTTAAAATAACGCCGTTTAAGCGATCATCTTGGATCAAGCGTTCACCGACTGTTGACTCGTCGCAGTTGATGAATTGGAGGGCACTTTTTGGCACCCCCGCTTCCCAGAAGCATTGGCACAGTTCCCAGCCGGCTAAGACAGCTTCTTGTGCGGGTTTAAACAAGACGCAGTTTCCGGTAAGGAGCGCGCTACAGAGCCCTCCCGTGGGAATCGCAAGAGGAAAGTTCCAAGGCGAGGCAATAAGAAGTGTGCCGCGCGGTTGCCACTCAAGGTCGCGCATAGTGGCAAATTGTTGCGCGCAGCGCAAATAATATTCGGCAAAATCAATCGCTTCTGAAAGTTCGCGGTCTGCTTCGAAAAGGGGTTTAGCGACATCTGCAAGGAGGACCTCAGTTAGGTGCTTGCGGCATCGGCGCAGCTCTGCTGCAACCTGCATGATGAGCTCGCATCGCCGTGACATCGGGAGGGCTTGCCACTCTGGCTCTGCCACTTTTGCTCCCGTCAAAGCTGCATCGACCTTCTCCCAGCGAGCGAGTGCGTAGGTATACAAAGGGCGATCTGGTCGTGACGGATCAACCCCGGCTGCTGTTTGGTCGAAGCTCTGGTCGACTTCGCCTGCAATGACAAGGGGAATCGGATCAAATGATTTTTTTTGGCCCTCTGCGATCACATGCTCAGCCCAAGCGCGATTGTGGGGAAGCGAAAAGTCGGTTGGAGGTTCATTTTCAAACAAAGATTTTATATCGCGGTGGAGCGGAGGCTCTTCTCTATTTTGGGTCCGTTTTGGCTCAGGTGAAAGGTCATCTATCCGATCAAGTGCTTCAGAAAACAGGGCACTTTGCTTTTGCCATGCTTTTGAGCGGGGCGAAAAAAGAGAAAGTTGAGCGAAAAAGTGGTCAGGATGAGAAAGCTCTTCGAGACGGCGCATGAAATAGCCAGGCGTTTGGAACAACCCTCCGTCCCCGACAACGGGACAATAAAGAGAAACCGCGGCAAATGGCGAGAGCGAGGAGAGGAGAGGTGGCGCTATCCCTTCCAGTCCCTCGAAAGAAAGGCGCGCGTCTAAGTGGGCTTCTTTCTGGGTCAACAGGGCAAAAGCAAGGTCAAAGAGATGATGGCTTGCGATGCGCACGTAGCACGCCCCTTCTTGCATCGGCTGGCAAACCTTTAACAGGAGTTTTTTATAAGAAGAGTCTGTTTCCCCTTTTGTCCGATAAAGGGGAGACGGCCAGTCATTTTGGGCTGCTGTCACCAGCTCATAAGAGCGGTGCGTGCCCTTAACAAGGCGGAAGTGAAGCGGGGCCCCCCCTTTTTGGGTGCGGCGCTTGGCAAAAGAGGTGAGTTCTTCAATCAAGGCATGGGAATCGGGAAGGTAGGCTTGGATGGTGATTCCAGCGGGAAGAGAGGCAAATTCATGTTCACTGAGCACCTTAATAAAGAGCCTAACAGCAAACCTAAAAGTGGCATACTCTTCCATATCGAGCATCACGAGTTTTGCCGGAGATGATGCGAGTGCGGCTTGATAAAGGCGGCGCAAGGCGTGTGCGGCCGTTTCGAGCTGATCTTCCCAGGAGAAAAGGGGCGGCAATGAGATGAGAGACGAGAGTTTGATCGACACAGAGGTAATGAGCGGATGATGCAAATCCGACACAACTTGGTCGAGGTAGGTCAGCTCCCTTTTCCTCCCAGGCGTTGGCGCTCCCAGTCGACTGATCGTACAGCTAAAGCCCTGTTGTAGGCGTTGTTTGATATGAGCATTGAGTGCGGCGGGGGTGTTTGAAAGAATCAACGGACTGAGCATGCGGCGCAAGGAAGTTGCGAGCAGGGGAAGGAAAAGCGAGGGAGCTTTTGCGCTAGCCCCCTTAAAGAGGTGTAAAAGAAGCTGCTGTTTTAAAGGGAGGAAAGAGGGAACTTTTAACATGTGAAGAAGGTAAAGAATTTGATCGACACAGCGGCGGGGCAAAGGGGAGCGAAATCCTTGGTCGAGCAACGCTGTGACGAGCGCAACTCCTGCTGGATCGCGAGCCATTTTAGTGAAAACGCGTTCCTTTTTTGGCATACACGCTAGTGTTTCTTGTAGTAAGCATGTCGCCAGTTGAATGGCGGCGTCTTCTTTTTCTTCAAAAGAGAGCGCGCGGGTTCTTGCCGTTTCAAGGAGCTGTTGGGCAGTGGCTAAGTGGGGCGATTCACTTTTCGGCATAAGGAGTAGGGTTGGGGTTCATGTTTACATGTGATCATAGAAGAGACGGTAGCCGCATGCAAGGTGGAATTGCAAAAACAGTTCTAGAGCGAAAAGTTTTCGCGCACAATGCGCGTGTTGGGAGGTCGACGCGACCATGTGGTACCGCAGGAGATAGTGGCGATGCAGCCGATAAATAAGATG
>CAYTIT010000136.1:0-4635 GCA_964437975.1 uncultured bacterium | reverse complement strand
TCTTGATTAAGGCGAAGCACTTGATCGAAACTTGCAGAAAAAACCTCCTTCTTTAGATGAAGGATAAAAGGCAAAAAATATCCCTTCTTGAAAAAGTTGGGATATTTTAAATTATAACTTGTCTTGCGGTCTAGCTGCAGCACATGCGGAAAATTAGTTTCGTGAGGAGCGCGTGAAGAGGAAAAACATAGGCATGGCGCAGCTTTAAAAGCCCTCTTGATACCGATCATGATGCAAGAATCAGGAATTTTGCTAAAAAAAACCATGTAGAAAAAAAAAGGCCATCAAATGCAATGCACTCGCTATATGAGTTACGCTTTAGGGGGAAGCTTTATTGGCTTGAGTCTCCTGAGAAACGTGGCGCTTGCCGTCGTAGGGCAACCTCTTTGGAAGGGAGAGAAGGTTGCGGCGCATATTTTTAAATTGTCTGAATGGACGGGATGGAGCCATTTCCATATTTGGCTGGCTGCGTGCTACATTAGAGGGTGCCATAGCTTTGAACAGAGCCCGTACCATTTGATAGGAAGGATACAAGACTGGACAAGAGATGCTTTTGCGCTTTCAAAAGAAAACAAATTTTTTAATACAGCCACCTTATTCGGGTTGATATGGCTAGGGGGAACAACCCTTTACTCTTTTCGGGCGAGCTTAGCGCATTTTTTAGCAGAGCAGATCAAGTTCATACAACTTTCTCTCAAAGCAAGGAACAAGGTAGACAGAGTCGACCGATCGTTTGTGCAGTGTAGCGGTAACAACAACCTGTCGTTGAATCGCCTGTACCTAAGAGACGAGACGCCGGAACGACCGCTGATCCTTGGGGATCAATCTCTACCTTTTTCGCACAGCGGTCCTTTGATCGGCCCAAGGTTGAAAAAGCGCTCGCGCAGCAACAGCTTACTTAGCAAGAGGCAGAATCCAAGGGTACAACGCTTACAACTTGTAAAAGGAGGGCTATCTCATCACAGTAATGTGAGCAGTGAGTTTAGTCGTTGGAGCAACTTGAGCACAGTCACCAAATTGACGCGTATCGACAAGCCTAGTGAATCAGTGCCTCCAGGGAGCCCTTCTCCGTTAGATGATATTGCTCCCGACCTTTCTTTAGAAGATAGAGATAGCTCAGAAAGCGCAAAAAAGGGACCTCCTTTGCCTCCTCGTCTACAAAAAAAGGACTTTTCAAACAGCTCTTTTGTCATGATCGATCTAAATCCAAGGCTCTAAGGAGGGGGCGCTCAGACGACGAAAAAAATCGCCTCTGAGGCGATAAAGCCCCCATAAGTTAATGCAAAGCAAGCCGGCACCTGTTAACGACATGATCGTTAAGGCCTGCGTTTGGTCGACAAAAGAAAAGAGAATAAAGGCGATGCAGGCGTAGAGATAATATCCTCGCTTTCCCCATGTAGGGTGAAGAAATGTTGCACATTTCAGGCCGACATAGAAAAAAGAAATAATCGACGAGTAGCCTAGGATCAAGAGGAAAAGAGGCATGAAATAGCTCATACCGGGAAAGTGGGCGGCAAGAGCTGCTTGCACCATCATTGAGGCGGGAATCTCTTCTTTCCAAATACCTGTTACTAAAACGAGAAGCCCTGTTGTTGTACAGACGATAAAGGTATCGAGAAAAACACCGAGAATAGACAAGCGAGCTTGTCGGTGAGGATGAGTTTGCGCGGATTCGGCGTGGATGATCGAAGCATTTCCCGTTCCAATATCAGCTGAGTAACAAGCGCGTGTAACGCCTTGAGAAAGGGCGAGCATGAGCGTGCTTCCTGCAAATCCGCCTAAGGGGGCATGCCCTTTAAAGGCCGACCGAATAATCATGGCAAAAAGAGCTGGAATTTCAGCTGCATGGAGATAGAGAACCCAACCTGTCATCGCGCAGAAGAGGAGAATAAAAAAAGGGAGGATCAATGTTGAAATTTTCCCGACGCGATGGATGCCCCCTTGCGCAGCATAAAAAATACTCGCGAGGAGCAAGAAGATTGTGGCGTAGTGGTTAATATGCCAATTTTCAACAACGGTATGGGTCATGACATCAAACATGTACACCTCTGTTCCATAGATAATCAAGAGGAGGCAAAAAAGCAGGGGAACTAAGCGGTTTTTTGTTATTTTTTGGAGATAGTACATCGGCCCGCCGTTAAAGCCGCCTGCGCGGTTTGGGACGCGGTGGATTAGGCCTAAATAGACCTCTGCGTACTTAATCGCCATTCCGATAAACGCGGCAATCCACATCCAAAAAAGGGCTCCTGGCCCTCCGATGTGAATTCCAGTGCAGACTGCGACGAGATTACCTACTCCAATGCAGCCTCCCACAGAGGCAAAAAACGCGTGAATAGGGTGGACGCCTGCTCCTTTTTTCTCTTTTTTTGAAGCGCGGTAAAAGGTTATGAGCGCGCGAGGAAATTCTGTAATTTGAGGTGTTTTGGATTTAACCGTTAAAAAAATTCCGATCGCCATAGCAAGGGGAATAGCGCAATACATCCAAAGGTAATGGCTAACAAGGTCTAGCGCATCAAAAAATAGTGTTGACATTGAAGGGGCTCCACGTAAAGAAGGGGCTTTAGTGGCAAAGAAAGAGGGAAAACAAAAGGGAAAAAATGACCTTCCAAAGCCCTCCGCACGTTCTCGAGTGCGACAGTCCTAATGGCTTTCGCTCATTAGGCCCAACCCCCGGGCTACTTAAGATCGTCCTGGGATTTCGGCGTTGATCCCCTCTAGAGCAAGTGAGTCACTCAGCTCAAAAGAAGCGGTCTTAGGGTCTTAAGCCCTCGCGCTTTATCCGTGATCAACGCGCCTCTTTGCATGGCAAAGATGGTAAAGAAGAGCTCGATTTTTTTCAACACTCTTTAAAGTCATGAGCTGATCGCCATTCAAGAAGCGGTTGTTTACCTGTGCCCTCACTCCATCTTTCTTACCGGCTGCATCGCCGATCAACAATCGCTGGGCGCTGGTTGTCGCAACATTCCCGTCTTGAATGGCGATCGCTAGATAGGCAAAACCCAATGCTTTAGTTTTCCTTAGGATATTTCCAAACGCGATCTGTATAAAAATCTTTTTTAGTGAAAAAGAAACAGAGAGCACTTCCACTAATAAGAATAACCTTGACAAAGTAAGCAACGAAAATACAGTTCCAGATACTTTCTACAACGCCATATAAAGCTAAAAAAGAAAACAGCACGGTATCGATCAGTTGGCTAAAAATTGTGGATAAGAGAAATCGCATGACAAACAGGTGGTTGGGGAATTTCTTTTTTGCTGTTTGGAAAATGAACATATCGATGCGATCGCTGACAAGAGTGATAAAAAAAGAGGCAAGAATAATGCGGGGCGTATGGCTAAATATTTTTTTAAAAGCAAGGCTGATTTCTTCAGAATGGGGTGCGCTGAGGTAGGTATTTTGAAACAAACTCATCGCCAAAAAGAGAGCGAGAAAAAGAATTCCCCTGTAGAGGTATTTTCTCGACTCTTTTTTTCCGTAAATTTCTTGGATCAAATTTAAACAAAGAATTGACCCCACTGTATAGACGTCGCAAGTCGTAATAATTAAGTTAGCAAGGCTGATTTCTTTTGTTACAAAGAGGTTGCTGATAAGCAAAAACAGGGAGAATAAAGCACCTAGTCCTTCTTTTCCCCACCGTTTGACGCCAATCGTAGCTGCAACGACAACAGCCAAGTGGCAAGGAACTAATATTTCGTTCATCAAAAATACCCCCAGAAAGCCAGTGTGGTTTCTCAAGTTTATCCTCATCCTCATTTAAAACCCAATCTGCTCCCCATCGATCAATCTCATGGGCGGGAAAACAAAGCGTAAAAATTTTTTTTGTTGTATAGTTGTTGGTAGGAAAAAGAAAAGTTCTCCTTAGATAATGTGCACATGAACATGGGGAAAAAGCGCTCTTTTCTCTGCCGCTTGGGTGTGGTTTGCGCGATAGGGCTGATGATCTTGGCGCTCAAGTATGGCGTGCCTAAAAGGGTGCGCGCTGAGTTTAGCCCAGCGGCAATTCGCCCACTTGAAGGGTGGATGGCGCCGTCACCTCGACCTTTGACAGAAGAAGAGAAAACAAAGCGCGCTGCAGCGCTTGCACAGCGGTTTTTCTACCTTGGAACGGGAACAACATGCCATGCATTTATAAGCGAAGATCAACGCTATGTGGTCAAATTTTTTCGTTCCCGCTGCACCCCCTTCTCGACTTGGCTTGCCCGCCTCGCCCGTTTCAATATGTGGGCAAGGCAACAAGGTAGCTTACCCAGGGCCACGCATGAAGGAGCGCTTCGCGCTAGGCACAGTGCCTTGGAGGCGCAACGCATTCTAAAATGGGAAACAGGGTTAATTGCCCTCCATTTTTGCAGCGCGCAGCCACTTCATAAAAGGATTACCCTCTTCGACGGGCTCGGTGTCAGGTATGAGATTGCCTTAGGTGGGGTCGATTTTGTCGTGCAAAGATATGCCGAGCGGATAGATCGCTACTTACTCAGGCTGCGTCAAAAGAAAGCACCACAAGAAGCGAAGCGAGTCATCACGGCGCTTTTTACTTTAATTTTGCAGCGGGTGCGCAAGGGCTATTTTGATAGCGATCCCAATTTTGTCTCGAATTTTGGCGTGATAGATGGCCGAGTTGTTCAGCTCGATATTGG
>CAYTIT010000135.1:0-4638 GCA_964437975.1 uncultured bacterium | reverse complement strand
AGTTAAAAAACAAACACTTAGAGGTCATACTTTAAGAAGGGTTCATGGGCAGATCCTCCAAGGCAAGGATACCACCCCTTGCTTTAGAGGGGAATATGATAGCAATTAGATCGAAGTTTTTCCACTTTTTTTGCGCACTTCAAGTAGAATGCCGGTCAAATCGGACCGTTCTAATAGCGAAACGATATTGTGCGCGACCTCATCCGGGGATAAGAGCATCTCCGGGTCATCATTAGGAAAATTCCGCAAGCGCAAAGAGGTGCGCGTCCGCTTAGGAACAATGGCATTGACTCTAAGGTCAGGGCGCTCTTCGGCGAGCCCTTGAGTGAAGTTGACGATGGCAGCTTTGGCGCTAGAATAAAGAACATACGATTTGCGGCCGCGGGAAAAAGCCGATGAAGCAACATTGACGATATTCCCCCCCTTTTTGAGATGGGCGTAGCGGCAACTGTAGAGCAAGGCGTGGAAGTTAGCTGAGATAAGGTCATCTATTTCTCTCGGGGTAAGCGAGTGAAAGGGGCGTAGGCTAAGCGATCCGACGCAGTTGATGAGCCCATCGAGTGGGCCGTGAGCTGCGTGAAGAGTATGAAAAAGAGAAGAGACCGCGTTACTGCAAGTGAGGTCAACAGCATAAGAAGGAGCAGAGCGGGAAATAATGAGCGGGTGAGCGCCTTTTTTTTTGAGCTGCTCGGCGAGGGCAGAACCAATGCCCCCTGTCCCGCCTGTAATGGCAAAGTGCTTGCCGGCGAGCGATTGCCTTGGAGACTCAGAAAGCGCGGTAGGCAGCGTGCGCAGACATTGCTCTGCTAGCACAAGGTCGAGAGGAGAGGTGATTTTGAGGTTGCGCTCTGAGCCTGGAACGACGTGCACATCTTGCCCAAGCGCTGTGATTAAGCTACAATCATCAGAAGCATTCTGCTCGGAAGTGTGTCGATGGGCACGCAAGATTGTTTGATAAGAAAAGCTTTGCGGTGTTTGGCCGCGCCAATACTCGGTGCGGTTGGGGATTGTGTCGATTGTCGAGGGAGTTTTCACGTGAACGAGGGTGTCAGTTGAGGGGATACACGTATTGATGGCAGGGTAATGCGCAAGCAAGTTAAGGTGGGCAGCAAGGGTCTGGCGACTGACAAAGGGGCGAACGGCATCGTGAATCACGACGTAATCTGTTTGGTCGCCGCAGGCAATTAAGCCGTTATAAGACGAGGCTTGTCGCGTTGCGCCCCCCTCGACGAGGCGAAGGCGAGGGTTGTCGATAAGCTCAGCGGGGATCTTAGGCCAAAACACTTGAGGAACAACGAGCACAATCTCAGCTAGCGATGAGAAAGCGAGGAAGGTGTCGAGCGCATACCGATAAACGGGCTTGCCAGCAAGGTGGACAAACTGTTTGGGTAAGGGGTTATCAAAGCGCTTTCCGGCGCCACCCATTAAAAGAATAGCTTTAATAATAGGGCTTGAAGACAAGGGTAACCTCTTACATGTCTGGCTTATTTTAGAAGGGTGAGGGCAAAGCTGCAACTAGAAAAAAGGCCTTGTCTACCGATTGTTGAAGCGCGATCGGCAGGGAATATAGCTAAAATTTGATTTGCAGGGTGATCGGTAGATAAAGAGGAGCCAAACGATGGAAAAAAAAGTGAGTCACGCGATTGAATGGTTGGAGTTTGCCTTGTTGCAGCCTTTTCCAGAAGTGAAACATGCCGTTTTCTTACGTGGACAAAATTTTGATTTAAGCGAAACGGGAAAAGTGGCCGATCAATTGCGGGCCTTGCGTGTTCTTAAAGTAAAACAGGGGGTAAAAATTGCGCCACAAGTACACGGTGATCGCGTCTTTGTGGTCAAAAAGTCCAATGAGTTATTGGGAACAAAAAAGGGGGGCGATGCGTTGATGACGCAATGTCGCGGCGTGGGATTAATGGTGCGCCATGCCGATTGTCAGGGGGCGATTTTTTACGATCCAAAACGGCAGGCACTGGCAGTTGTGCATTGCGGTTGGCGCGGAAGTGTAAAAAATATTTACCAACATACCCTGACAAAAATGGAGCAAGAGTATGGAACCGAGGCGCGCGATGTTCGGGTTTGTATTGGCCCGAGCTTAGGGCCGAAGAGAGCTGAATTTAAGCATTACCGCCATGAGCTACCCCAGGCTTTTTGGGGCTATCAAGTTGCCCCGAGTTACTTCGATTTTTGGCAAATTAGTCACACTCAACTCAAAGCAGCGGGCGTTCTCGACCACCATATCGAGATAGCTAAAATCTGTACCTACTCATCGCCAACAGAGTGTTTTTCCTACCGCCGTCATCCACAACATCCCGGACGGCACGCGACGATTGCCGCGTTATGCCAATCATGATGCGCTGACCCTGGCATAATTTTTACTTTTTGCCTTATGATCGGTAGAGAGCAGGGTAAAAATATTTTTTTCTGGTAATTCATAAAAAAGAGGATTAACCTAGAGCCTACTCTTAGGATGTGGGTTTTTGCGATAGAAAGTCGTTTGTGCAATGGCTTTTCTAAGAGCAATGAATGAGGTTGAGTATGATTAAGTTGTGGATTATTGGAAAACGGGGGCTTCTTGCCCGCGCCTTTCAACGTGTTTGCCGTGCTAAAGGGGTCGATTTTATTGCGACGTCACGCAAAGAGGTCGATGTGCGCGATCGCTACGCTGTGGAAGCGCAATTTGCGACGCTCAATGTTACCCATGTGGTTAATTGCTCTGGCTACACCTCGCTCGACCAAGCTGAAAGTGAGTCCGAGGCGGCTCATGCCCTTAATGTGACCGCTGTCGAGCTCCTTGGAAGGCTCGCCGCTGAGCATAAAAAGAAGATGGTCCACTTTTCAACCGATTGCATTTTTGATGGCGAGCAAGAAAATGGCTATCTGGAGACGGCGTTGCCTCGCCCGATTTCTCTTTATGGAAAGACAAAGCGCAAGGGTGAAGAAAAACTTTTAGAACACTGCCCCCATGCGTGTATTATTCGCACTTCATGGCTGTTTGGAAAAGAGGGTGTGAATTTTGTCACAACAATGCAACAACGTATGCGATCTGAACGCGAAGTGCGCGTTGTTGCCGATCAGATAGGGCGGCCGACATTTTGCGATGACCTCGTCGAAGCGGCGCTCCGGCTGATCAATGCAGAAGGGGTGTTTCACTTTGCCAATCGAGGGAAAGTGTCGCGTTATGAGTGGGCCTGTGCGATTCACGAGGCGCTCAAGGGAAAAGAAGAGCTTGCGTGTCGCGAAGTCGTGCCGATGATGAGCCGAGACTTGCCCAAAAAGGGCAAGCGGCCACGCCACGCTGTTTTAGAAACCGAAAAGTATGAAAAACAGATGGCTCTTTGTCCGCGTCATTGGAAACAGCCGTTGATAGAGTGTTTGTCAATGGATGTTCACGCGCAGTGAAAATTGTTTGCGTGATCCCCGCGCGCCTTGAGTCGCACCGTTTTCCCCGTAAAGTTCTAAGCCAGCTTCATACTAAGCCGTTATTGCAGTGGGTATGGGAAGCTGCGCTGCGGTGCCGGCAATTTGATGACGTTGTCTTTGCCATCGATGCGCCTGAAACTGCCACCCTCATTGAGTCGTTTGGCGGAAAGTTTTTCTTGACCGGTGCTGGGTGTAAAAGTGGGACAGATCGGTTAATCGAACTCAAGCGGCGTCAACGTATCACAGCTGATATCTGGGTGAACTGGCAGGGAGATGAGCCATTGATTCGGCCTGCTATGATCGATGATTTGCTTCAAACAACTACCAATAAAAAAATCGATGTTTGGTCGCTTAAACGCGCGATTCACAGCGATGAGGAGGTCGCCAACCCCGGGATCGTCAAAGTTGTGACGGGAAAAGATGAACGGGCTCTTTACTTTTCGCGCGCGCCTATTCCCCACATACGAGATCAGGCTATAGCGCGCCCTTGTGGGAATGTTGCCACAGCAGAAAAACGGCTTCTTGAGTTGCGATCGGTCTATTTTCAGCATATCGGTCTGTACGCTTTTACAGCAGATGCACTCGACCGCCTTGAAGCGTTGGCTCCATCGCCGCTCGAACAGCTCGAACAGCTCGAACAACTCCGCTTTTTAGAAAACGGGATGTCAATGCAGGTGCACACGACAGGGTATGAAACAGTGGCTATCGATTATCCCGAAGATCTAGCGCGCGCAGAGCAATGGATGGATCAAAACGCGTCGGTCTACCGAGCATGACTTAAGAATCGGGTTGTTGCCTTTGACCGCATCCCCTCTTTTAGCAAACCACCGAGTGCTGGCTGTGGCAAAAGTCCCGACTCTTGGATGATGATGGGTAAAGGGCAATCATAGTGAGTGGTTGACATCCTCTCTCACCTAAAGGACTGACAATGACCCAATGTTTTCACAGCAAGATATACCGATCGTGACTCAAAAAGTTTCATTCTATAAAACTAGGAGACAAAAGATGAGATCGAAGATTTCTTTTGGTAGCGAGTTACTTTCTTGCTTATCCAACAAAGCCAATTCATGTTGCTTGTAGCACATGGTCAAACGCTAAGGCAGCTTATGAACTTATCCGAATAAGCTTCTCAACCAGGTGTAAAGGACGCCCAAAAGCGAAAATCAATGCCAAGTGACGGCTAGACGCTCCCATCGCAACAACAAACGTCGACATCGTCGC
>CAYTIT010000134.1:0-4654 GCA_964437975.1 uncultured bacterium | reverse complement strand
TGACCGGCTGCATCGCCACTATCGCCTACGGATATAGCCTGCTTCGCCGATAAAAAATCGCTGAGCGCTAGGCTACGGCAAAACTTCCGACTTTTGAATCACGATCGGTATATGGGTCATTGTCAGACCTGAAGGAAGAGGTTTTGCGCTCAGCTTTTGATAAAACTATAATCTTAATGCGACATTTTTTTTAATTATCTTAAAATTAAAATAGTTAAATTATTTTTTATTTAGAGGGTTGTATCGAGCGTAATGCTGGCAACAGCAAAAAGCCGATGCTTGGATCACGCTCGGTCTATAGGAGGGCAGGCCCTAGGAAAGATGGCTCGAGGTGGCTGGCGAGCGACGCGTTGTTTGGTACTTTTTCCATTCCATCCAGCCATAAATAGGAATGCTTGTGAACATCAACAAAGCGCCGTAAAAGACGATATCGCGACCTGAACTGATCACCATCCAAAAAGTGTAAAGGAAAGCGAGCCCCGAAATAAGGAGCGATTTGATGACGCCCGATTTGGCAACTTTGTCGGGGTGTTTAATGTAAATGACAAACTCGGCCATGCTTGTGTAGAGGTAGGCGATCATGGCGGCAAGTGTTGCTAGGGAAATAATAAACGTAAATTGATCCACGAGGTTTTTGTTGAAGTTGAGGGCGAGAAGAAGTGTGACGAGAACCGAAGATAAAATAATGCCGAAAATGGGGGCTTTTGCTTGTGAAAGGAGGCCAAACTTTTTGGGAAAAAGGTTGTCTTTTGCTGCTGCCATCGGGATTTGCCCCTGCAATAAGATCCAACCATTTAAAGCGCCTAAGCAGGAAATCACAGCTGCGGCGCCCATAGTGAATTTACCCCAGCGGCCAAAGAGGGTGCTCGCAAGGTCGGCAAAGGGCGCGACAGAATCTTTGAGCTCGGTCACGGGGATAACGCCCATGATCGCAACGGTACTTAAAATATAGACGAGGGCTGTTAAAGCTGTTCCTAAAAGGGTGGCGCGTGGAATGGTTTTTTTCGGGTTGTCGACGTGGTCGGCGGGAATGGATGCTGACTCTAATCCTAAAAAGGCCCACAGCGTTAACATCGCGCCGCTAGATAAAGCGCTCACGTTCGACCCGTTGCTGATGTTGAATAAAGAGAGATTGTCCCCGCGTATAAAAAAGAGGCCGATGAGCGCAATGAAAATAAGAGGAACAAGCTTGAGAACTGTTAAAACAAGCTGGAACACACCGGCAAAACGGACGCCAATGACGTTGATGAGAGTCAGGCTCCAAAGAGCAATAGCAGTGACGGTGAAGGCAAGTCCGTTGCTTGTCGAAAGAGCAGGCCAAAAGGTGCTGAGATAGCCGGTAAAAGCGACGGCAATTGCCGCGTTCCCTACCCACATATAAATCCAGTAGTTGTAGGCCACTTGAAAACCGATAAAGTTGCCATAGCCCTCGCGGCAATAGATGTAGGGGCCCCCAGTTTTTGGAAAAAGGGTTGAGAGCTTGGCAAAGACAAGGGCGAGGAGCATAGCGCCAAGGGCGGTGCCAACCCAGCTGAAAATCGAAATCGTTCCGTAATGAGCTAACGAGGCGGGAAGTAAAAAAACACCCGAACCGATCATATTGCCGACGACAAGAGCTGTGAGTGTCCAAATACCTAGTGATTTGGGGTGTGACATGTCTTTTTCTCCTGAATTTTGAGTAAGCGCAGGGCGTTGAGTCCAACGAGGACAGTGCCTCCCTCGTGCACAATGACAGCAGCCCAAAGGGGGATGGTGCCTAAAAGGGCTGGGGTCGTAGCAAGGCAGATGACACCGAGTGCAAGAGAAAGGTTTTGATAAATAATACGGAGCGTTGTGCGCGCTTTGCGGTAGAGCCAGTCGAGGAGGTGGAGATGGTCGCGTAGCAAAACGATATCAGCAGCGTCAATGGCGGTTTTACTTCCGATCGTGCCAAGAGAAATTCCGACCGTTGCTCGGGCAAGTGCTGGGGCGTCGTTCATGCCATCTCCCACCATAGCTAGCCCCTTGTCTTGTGCGAGCTTCGCGACGAGGTCGAGCTTATGGGCAGGGCGTAAATCGGCGTGAAAATCGGAAAATTTGAGCTGTTTTGCGATCTTTTCAGCACTTGCAAGGTGATCTCCTGTGAGCATGATGAGGTCTAAGCCTTCGCGGCGCAGCGAAGAAAGGGTGTTTTCAATGCCGGGGCGGAGAAAGTCAGCAAAAGAAAAGGCAAAGAGGGTGGTGTCGACGAGGAGAAAAGCGGTCATTGTCGCACGTTTTTTCATAAGCGGCGCAGGGTCGATGTTGCGCTGGGCGAGCTTTTCGGCAATAAAAGGGGCGCTCCCAATAAAAAGAGGGACGTCTCGCTGAGTGTGTAAGGTGGCCTTGCCTGCTAAGCCATAACCGGGAGTTGAGTGAAAGTGGTCGATAACAGCGGGAGGGATGTTGTGTTGAGAGCTGTAGGTGCAGATTGCCGCCGCCATGGGGTGGGTAGAGTGACGCTCAAGGGCGGCAGCGAGAGCAAGCGCTTCATGGTGCGAACAAACAGAGGAAGCAGTGGGCGAAAGTTGCTCGATCCCCGTGCATTGAAGTGAGCCTGTGGTTAATGTCCCTGTTTTATCAAAGGCGATGGCCCGACAACTTGCTAAGGCATCGAGGGTCGTTCCCCCTTTGAGTAAAATGCCTTGTCTGGCGCAGGCATTAATCGCACTTAAGTAGGCTGTTGGGGTGGCAATAATGAGCGCGCAAGGAGAAGCAGCAATTAAAAACGTCAAAGCGCGGTAAAGAGAACCTCCAGCACCGAGAAAGGGAATCGAGATGACGAAAGGGAGTGTCAAGGCAAAGGTGAAAGCAAGGAGGAGGATTGTCGTCGCATAGTAAGAGCTGAACCGATCAAAAAAACGCTGGATTTTTGGTTTCATTTCTTGCGCCTGCGTGATCAGTGCAGTCAGGGTAGCGAGGGTCGATTCTTGGCTTGTCCTCGTGACGCGCACTGTGAGCGTGCCATCGAGATTGCGGCTTCCCGCGGCGACCTCATCGCCTGGGCCTTTAGAGAGGGGGAGGCTTTCACCTGTTAAGTGGAAGAGGTTAACAAAAGAGGTGCCGGTGACGACATGGCCGTCGAGAGGGACGGTTTCTCCAGCTTTGATCAGAATGTCTGTCCCTATTTCAATTTCGCGAAGAGATTTTTCTACTAGGCGCCCTGCGCTGGATACAACATAAGCTGTCGCAGGTGCAAGAGCTTGCAGGTGGTGGAGTGTTCCAGAGGCCTTTTTTGTCACGCTTTCTTCCATGGCTCCCGATAAGGCAAACAGGACAAGGAGTAAACCACCCTCAAGTGGGCTGCCGATAAGAAAGGAAAGGAGGGCAGCAAGAGTCATTAACACGTCGATATTGAGCTCGCCATTTTTTAAATCTTCAATTGTCGAAAGGAGGGCAGGTGTTCCAGAAAGAAAATAGACAAAAAGGAGAAGGAGCAAAGACAAGGGTGGAGCGCAAAAATGGGTGATGAGTGCGGCGATAAAAAAAAGAGCCGATAAAAAAGAGCTTTTAAGTGAGAGTGACTTTCCCCAGCGGCGTGAGCGTTTGGTCAAGAACGGGCTAATGGCGTCTTGCTTACCAGAGTGAAAAAATTCGTCAAAAAGAAAAGGGGCAGTCATCGTGAGTTCACTTGCTTTAAAAAAAATAGGGCGCAAAGACACCGTGAATGAAGAGGTAAAGGAAGCCGAGGACAAGCGCGCCTGTAGCAAGGCTCCAAACTAGAGAGCGCGCCAGAGTATTTCCCTGACGTCGCGTAAAGGCACCTGTTGCTAGTGTGAAAACGACTCCTAACCCGCCGAGTAGCGCTGGCAACAAGCCGAAGTAAAAAGCGCCAATACCGACAGCTGAGGCGGTCACAACACCGAGCCCTGCCCCTAGGGCTTGCTGTAAGGGGTGCTCGTGGGCTTCTAGGCGCAAACCGAGCTCTTCTTCAAGCATGACGCGTAACAAGCGGTTATCATCGGCCATCAAGACATCGATCACATCGGTTAGTAGTTGGCCTTGAAAGCCCTTTTGGGCGTACATGGCGGTGAGCTCTTCTCTTTCTTGGCTTCGGTGGTGCTTGACCTCAAAGCGCTCTTCTTCGATGAGGCGATGGAGGCGCTCTAAACGGTGCCACCCGAGCAAAGCGCTGCGAGCTGTTTTCCACAAAAGGTAGCTGAGTGAAAAAGCGAGAAGAGACCAAAAAATCAGGGTGGGAGCGATCCCTAGCGCGGTGAGGAGAAGGGCCAAGGCGCTAAGAATGACACCACTTTCTTTGGTGCTGTCAGCCCAGGCGGCAAAGGCGCCGCTGGCTTCGGTGCCGTGGATCTCTCCACTTGCAACAGCCCCTTTTTGGCGTGCTTTTTTTAGGTGGGTGAGGACATCATGCCCCTCGAAGTGAGGTGACTTTGTTGAAGCTGGCATAAAAAGCGTTCTACTTCATAAAAAAGCCTATTTTAGAAGATCAAAGGTTTTCCAAGAAGGTATTTTTTGTTCTGTATGCCATCAGAAGCAAAATAAAATAAAAAAATATCTTGCATATATACCGATCATGGTTCAAGAATCGGTAGAGCGAAGGAAAACATCGACTTGATAGGTGCACAACCGCCTTAATATGAAAAAATATCTTTACTATGGTCTTCTAGGGCTTGTT
>CAYTIT010000133.1:1637-4693 GCA_964437975.1 uncultured bacterium | reverse complement strand
CAATCGTGATGCAAGAGTTGGGAATGTTGTATCGGCGATGAAGCTGGTCAACAAGATGAAGGTGGTGGCACAGGTAACACCCCAATTTTTGAGTCACTCTCGGTATAAAGATGGCAAGCAACAGCATGATCAGGAGCAACAGGGCGCAACGGCGGCTTTTTTTCAAAGCAAAGGGGCATGGCTTTGGGGCAGCGCGTGCAGAAGGGGCATCCCCGCGGGGGATGGAGCAAGCTTGGCAGTTCTCCCTTGAGTAGGACACGCGTTTTTTTCTGGTATGAGGTGGGATCGGGAAGGGGAATCGCAGAAAGGAGAGCCTCGGTATAGGGGTGAAGAGCGTGATTGTAAAGAGCGTGACTGGGCGCTAGTTCGACTAAATGGCCCAAGTACATCACAGCTACGCGATCGGCAATATGTTTGACCATAGAAAGATCATGGGAAATAAAGAGATAAGTTAGCCCCATTTCTTGTTGGAGTTGTTTAAGCAAATTGACGATTTGCGCTTGAATGGAGACGTCAAGTGCTGCAATAGGTTCGTCGCAGACGATAAACGGCGGGTTTAAGGCGAGTGCACGGGCAATGCAAATTCTCTGCCTTTGGCCACCGCTAAATTCGTGAGGATAGCGACGGCTGTGGTTTGGACTGAGTCCGACAAGGGTGAGGAGCTTTTCGACCTCTTGTTGGCGCTCTGCAGGCGAGCGCATTATTTTGTGGATTTTCAGCGGTTCGGCGAGAATTTCTCCTGCGGTCATTCTAGGATTCAGCGAGGCGAAGGGGTCTTGAAAAATGTACTGCATGTGTTTTGCTAAGGCTTTCGTGTCTCGCCTTGGCAAGGTGCTTAGGTTGTTGCCCTGAAAAAAGACAGCGCCTTGACTTGGCGGGTAAAGGCCCATCAACGTCCGGCCAAGGGTAGTTTTCCCGCAGCCACTTTCACCGACAAGGCCGACTGTTTCGCGCGGATAAATGGCGAGCGAGACGGCATGAATTGCCTGAATACGTCGTTTTTTTGTTCCAAAGGTCTTTGAGACCTCTTTTGCTTCGATCAGGGGAGCGTGTGTCATGAGGGGGGGTCTCCTTGCAGCCAACACTGGACAGAGTGGTGAGGGCCAGCTCGAGTTGTCAGCGGGGACGCGTTGGCGCAGCGGGGAAGGCGCTCACTGCAGCGGGGACAAAAGCTACACCCTACAATAGGGCGGCTCAAATCGGGTGGAGATCCGGGGATAGGATCTAAGGGGGTGTGATCATCGACGTGAAGCTTGGGGATGGCGCGGAGTAAAGCGCGGGTATAGGGGTGTTGTGGTGAGCGAAATAACGTGTCTTTAGGAGCGCTTTCGACGATGCGTCCGCCGTACATCACGAGAATCCGGTCGCAAAATTGCGCGGCAATGCTCAAATCGTGTGTGATAAGCAAAATAGTTGTATTGTGTTCTTGTTGAATGTGTTGCAAGAGTTCGAGAATCTGAGCTTGGACAGTGACATCGAGGGCAGTTGTCGGTTCATCGGCGAGGAGGATCTTGGGATGCGAGATCACTGCCGCGGCGATCATGACGCGCTGGCGCATTCCCCCACTTAGCTCGTGGGGGTACTGTCGATAGCATAGCGAGGGGTCGTGGATGCCGACATCACTGAAAAGAGCAAGCACCCGTTTTTGCCGTTCAGATCGTGGCAGGTCGGGGTAGTGCAAGCGGTGTCCCTCTTCCACTTGGGCTCCAACCCTCATGGTGGGATTAAGTGCGGCCATAGGATCTTGAAAAACCATCGCAATGTCTTTGCCGCGCACGGCGCGTAGCTGTTTTTCAGAGTAGGTGAGAAGATTCTTTCCCCTGTAGAGAATCGCGCCGCTTTCAACGCGCGAGGAGCCGCGCGGGTTAAGTCCCATAAGACTTCGAGCCAATGCCGATTTTCCCGATCCCGACTCGCCGACAAGAGCGACAGTTTCGCCTGGTTGAAGCGAAAAACTCGCGCCTCGCACAGCTTGGGTTGTTTGGTTGAGCGAGTAAAAAGAAAGGCGAAGGTCTTGAACCTCTAAAAAGGGAGGGTAGCTGCTACTTTCGCAGTCGCGGATCGAAGGCATCTCGTACTCCATTTCCGAGTAAATTAAAACTCAACATCGTCAGGCTGATGAAAATTGCCGGGAAAAAGAGGCGCCAAGGGTAGTAACGCAACGCGGGAAGGCCATCGCTTGCCATGGTTCCCCAGCTTGCAATTGGCGCTTGCACACCTAAACCTAAAAAGCTCAAAAAAGCCTCAATAAAAATCGCCATAGGGATCGTCAAAGTAACGGTTGTAATAATCGAGCCCATGCAGTTGGGAATGAGGTGGCGCAACAAAATGCGCCACCTGCTGGCGCCGATTAAACGCGCTGCGACGACAAAATCGAGTTCTTTAATTTGCAAAATCTGGGCTCGTACAATGCGGGTCATATTCATCCATCCCATGAGTGCAAGGGCGATAATGATGGTCATGATGCCGCTTCCCATGATGACCATGAGCAAAATCACAACGAGAAGAGTCGGTATAGAATGGAGCACATCGACAATGCGCATCATCAGCTCATCGATTTTTCCTCCAACCATTCCCGAGAAAGCGCCATAAAAAATTCCGATGAGCATATCGATTAAGGCAGCGCTCATCCCTACGGTAAGAGAAATGCGTGCCCCCCACCAAATACGGGTAAAGATATCGCGCCCTAATTCATCTGTCCCAAACCAAAATTGAAAACAAGGGGCGCTATTTTTCAGCGGCAGCCGCGTTTCATAGTAGGTATAGGGGCTAAATAGCGGGGCAAAAATCGCAAAGAGGATGAGGAAAGCAAGAGTAAAAAGGCCAAAAAGAGCGGGGCGATTTTGACAAAAGCGCTGCCACACATTTTTCCAGTAAGAAAATGTTTCAACAGGTGTTGCGGCAGGTGCTGCCGCGGGAAGAGAAAGGGAGTGAGGGTTTTCCAAAGTAAGTAGAACTCTCGTTCATTTATTTCAGGCGGTGGTTATAAGAAACCGCCGAAATTTTGTCAAACAGTTGGTATAGGTTTGCGCGAGAAAACGGATATAGGTTGTTTT
>CAYTIT010000133.1:0-1537 GCA_964437975.1 uncultured bacterium | reverse complement strand
ATTTTTGGGATTAGGGTGTGGCTTGATTGGGCGAGGTGCTTTGTCTGACTCTAATTCTAGGGTCGAGTAGGCTATAGAAAAGATCAATAAGGAAGGCAAAAGCAATGACAAGGCTTCCGTAGAAGACGGTGACTCCCATAATCACGGTATAGTCTCGGTTCGTAATACTATTGACAAACCAGCCGCCAAGTCCCGGAATGCCGAAAATCCGTTCAATGACAAAGCTCCCGGTAAAGATTGTGCCGCAAAGCGGCCCTAAATAGGTCACAACGGGAAGGAGGCTGTTTTTTAATACATGCTTAAAGACAACCCGAGGCATAGATAAGCCTTTTGCTCGCGCTAAGAGGACATAATCTTGCTCTAGGACTTCGACCATATTTGCCCGCGTTAATCGAGCGATAAAGGCCATGGGCAAGGCCGCTAGGGCGAGCGCTGGGAGAATCGAATGGGCAAAGGTGCCCCACCGCGCAATAGGGAGCCAGCCGAGTTGGACACCGAAAATATACTGCAAAAACGTTGCTTTAATGAAGCTCGGCACAGAGGTGCCAAGAACAGCGAGAATCATGCAGGCATGATCTTGCCAGCGACAGTGATAAACAGCTGAAATAATTCCCATAGAGATGCCGAAAAAGACAGCCAGTGTCATCGCTTCAAAACCGAGCGCAAACGAGACGGGGAACCCATCGCCGATAATTTCATTGACTGTTCGCCCTTCGTATTTAAATGAAGGGCCAAGGTCGCATGTGACAAGCCCTTTAAGATAGCGGAGGTATTGCATGTACCAGGGTTGATCGAGACCATAGTGAGCATACATGCTATCTAAAACTTCTTGGGGAACGGCTTGTTCTTGCAAAAAAGGGTCGCCTGGAGCCAGGTACATCAGAAAAAAAGTGAGAGAAGCAATCAAAAAAATAGAAGCGAGAAAAATGAAAACTTTTTTTATGAGGTAGCGGCCCAGCATCGATCTCTCTCTTTGTCAAACGTGGAATGTTATAGAAAAAGGGTGGAATTTTGTCAAAGTTGTTTGACAGCGCCCTTTTTTATACCGATATAGGCTGCATCGCTGGTAAAAAACCTGAAACGCGGATGTTGTTAAAATTTCCGCTTTGTGAGTCACAATTTGGGCGATCTAGGCTCTAGCTTTTCAGACCCCCTAGGGTGTGATCGGTTCTGCGTAGCGTCCGCCCATTGTTACCTGGTGTGCTGGCTGATTTTGAAGCTGAATACGCTCTTTTGTCATCTCGAGTAGTTGATCGCTGACTTTGCCCGCCTTATTGATGTCACGGTAGCCTTTATAGAACAAAGCGCATCCGACCGGGACCAAAGCCAGGCCTATTCCGCCTGTAAATAGCGCAGATATGAGGCCTGCGACTATAGTAGCAAGTCCGGATATGCCGCAACATATTCCTTTTTTTGCTAGGCTCGAGCGTTTTTTTAATAGGGTTAACTCTTCAGTGCTGGGTGAAGTATAGTTTGGTTGATTCTGAGTATGTCTTAGTCCTGAAGTAGGTGCCGCCATAATTAAAACCTTATTTTG
>CAYTIT010000132.1:0-4709 GCA_964437975.1 uncultured bacterium | reverse complement strand
TAAGAGTCAATACGCCATGCACATATAAGTTTCTGCACTTTTTTGCCCGCCACTGCTTTTAGTTGCGCCGTACACACACATTTAAAAAGACAATGCCAGGATTTCTAGTTGCTGAAGATGGCCCTTTAGCGGGCCTCGTCCTTCGCATGGAAGAAGGAACTGAGTGGATCATTGGACGTGATCCCGATGTCTCTTTTCACGCCATCGAAGATCCGATGGTCTCGCGCAAACATGCCGTCTGCCGATTGACAGACGAGGGATATTTTATCGAAAATCTAAGTGCTATCAACCCCGCCGTTATCAATGGCAAAGCGTTGACCGATCCCGTCCTTCTTCAAGAGGGCGACGCCGTCCAAATTGGGAACGTGTTGTTCCGATTTACCCTGCATGATCCCTTGGCAGAGCACGCTTTAGAAAATGCCGTTGATCTAGACGAAGACAACCCTACAATCTATGGAGAGTCAGGTGACTTAGAAGCCCTCTCTTTTGGCGTTGATACCGACGCTCGCTGGATGATCAAGGTGATTGCCGGTCCTAACGCAGGCGCTGAGTTCGGCCTTCACCAAGGAGAAACCTACACGTTAGGAAAAGATCCTTCGACCTGCGATTTGATCTTTCAAGACTTAAGCGTCTCAAGGCAACACGCAAAAATTACCGTCTCACCTGAGGGAGACATCACAATTGAAGACCTTCAGAGTTTGAATAAAGTGATTGTCAACGGGAAGGAAATTAAAGAACCGATCGCACTACAAAGCCAAGACCTTGTCGTCCTCGGAACAACCTCGCTCTTAGTCGTCGACCGAGAACAAACGCGCGAAACAATCATCTCTCCAGCGCCCCTTCCAGAAGCTTCTCCACAAGAAGAGGTCGAAGAAGAGGTCCCTGTCGAAGAGACCCCGGTCGCGCCCAACTGGAAGCGCCTTGTGATCCCGACCAAACACCTCGTGATTGCCGGCCTGTTTGTCTTTGTCGTCATGCTTAGCATTGGCGGAGTCCTCTCGTTGTTTAAAAGCACAACAGTCGTTGTCGCCACGATCGATGAGAAAGAAGAAATCGCCAAGGCCCTTAAGCGTTTTCCTGAGTTAGAATTTTCCTTTAATCGCTCTAGCGGCAAGCTATTTATTCTCGGCCATGTGATGACAGAAGTCGACTTACAAGAAGTGATGTACCTACTCAAATCCCTCCACTTCATCAAAGCGATTGAAAACAACATTATTGTCGATGAACTCGTTTGGGAGAATATGAACGCCTTACTAGCAAAAAATACCGCTTGGCGTGGTGTGACATTGAGCTCTTTGGTGCCCGGACACTTTGTTTTAAGAGGGTATGTGCAAACTCCAGAGCAAGCAGCGCAACTTTCCGACTACATCAACCTTAACTTTCCCTACTTGGATAAACTCGATAATAAGGTTGTCGTCGAAAACACGCTAGAAGCCCAAATTCAAAGTCTTTTGACTGAAAAAGGGCTCGCTGGGGTCTCTTTTGAACTCACAAGTGGCGAGCTGATTTTAAAAGGCTCTATAGGCTCTAACCGAAGTGCTCAACTTAGCGATGCGATTAAAACGATTCAAACTCTCCAAGGGGTGCGGATGGTGAAGAACTTTGTTATTCTAACGCAGCCAACGAGCGATGTCATCGACATCACCTCAAAATACACGGTAACGGGAAGTTCGCGCTACGGAAATATTAGTCAGTATGTCGTGATCAATGGAAGGATCTTATCGAAAGGCTCGACATTGGATGGAATGAGAATTATAGACATCAATAAAAACGCAATTTTGCTCGAAAAAGATGGCATAAAATACCAAATTCAATACAATCAACAATAAATGCCGCTGGCCTGCAGCAGATCGCGTAAGGTGAATTTCACTGTATGACAGCCAACGCTTAAAGAGGTCGACCGAGAAATGTTTGGATTAGAAAAAAAAGAAAACAAGCCGTTTGAATTTGATTTAGAAAAAGAAATTAAAGCAGAGCCCAAGCGGAAAAAAGAGCTACTCGATCATGCGACTAAGCAGACGAAAACCCTTAAAACGGCATTACGCGAAGGCAAAGCCGAAGAAAACTTTGACCAATGTGGTCTTTTTCTTCAAGGCTACGCTGCTTTAACAAAAGTAATTAACCGCATAGGCAAATAAGACAACAATGGCAAAGTGGAAACGGTGTGTTGCTTTGACAAAATACACCCCTAAAATTTTGCGCGAATAAAGAGGCAATGATACCATGGCAAGTACGGGTCAACCACATCCAGTCCCCCTGACTTTTTATACACTCATTAAAAAGTACTCTTATCTGCAAGCGCAAGTTGTCTGTCAAGTGCGCAACGTCGCTAGCCGCCTGAGCGCAGCGACTCCTGGAAAATTTCTATTACTCCAGTTTTCGATGTCACAAGTCACCCAGGTAGGAGACTCGATCTCCAACTTAATTTCTCAAGTGAACTCGATGATTAACAACTCAGTACGGAACCAGAAAGCTGGATAATTAAACTAACCGTATATTGCTTGAAAGGCAAGTAAAGCAAAGGAAAAACGATGAAAGAAGACCTCAGTAAGTATCAAGATGACTTTTTCACTTTTCTCGAAGCGGGATTCATCGCAATTAACCAAGCAGACGAAGATTCTGCCGTTAAACTTTTCAAAGTGTGCCAAATTCTCCAACCGGAAAATCCTCTGATCAAAACAGGGCTCGGCTATCTTCACCTCCATAAACTAGAACTCAAGGCTGCCGTTGACTGTTTTGAAGAGGTCCTTAGAACGCACCCCGATAACCAGATGGCACAAGCCTTTCTTGGAATTACCCTCTCTCTTATGCCAAACAAAACCTCTGAGGGAGAAAGAATCTTGACAAAGACATTGCAAGAGTCTTCTGATAGCCAAATTAAAAAAGTTGCCGATACCTCTCTTGACTTTGTCGAACGCTTTGTCAAAAAAACACCTGGTCCTGCAGAAATTAAACGAAAATCAACCTGAGATATTCAATGACAGACCCAACAGATCCCATCTCCAGCTCTTCTGGCATCACCCCAAATAAAGGCGTTCCCGGAAGTGAAGATCAATCTATCTCCCATGCCGGTCAAAAGCCTTTTTCCGATTACATGGAACCCCAAGAACAACCGCCAGGCGCTCCTAAAGGAGCAACGCAAGAAGCGGGAACATCGCCACTCGACTTGGCGACGCAGGGGCAACCTCTTACTCCGGGCACCCCTCCCACACTCGATACTATCCAAACACAAATCAGCAGTAACTCTTCGCTGCTCGGCGATCTCCAACAAGGGCTTGCCAACAACAAAGATAAGCTGAAATTCAAACCTACCGACAAATACCGGTTGCGTAACCAACTCAACGCTTCTAACGAGAAAATACGCACCGCGGCAGAAAAGGCCGGCGTCGAACCTGGACCTCCTCCTAATTGGGCAACAAAAAAAAGCCCTGTTGACAAATTTCTCGCGCTTGTCGGCGACAGCCAGGTTCAACTGCAAAACACCCAAAAAATGATCACGCATTTGCGCGATAAAAATGGGATGATTTCTCCTGGAAATCTCCTCCTTATCCAAACAAAACTCGCCAAGGCCCAGCAAGAACTCGAATACTCATCTGTCTTACTGACAAAAGCTGTAGATGGTGTCAAACAGATGTTCAACATCCAAATTTAAACGATTGTATGACCGACCCCACTGACTTTGACAAGCTGATCGACAATCTTGAAGACATCGAACTTACCACTGTCCACGGTCGTATTACCGAAATTGTCGGGATGCTGATTAAAGCTGTTGTTCCCAATGTAAAAATGGGAGAAGCCTGCCTCATTAAGCGCGCTGGGATGGAGCCTCTTATTGCCGAGGTCGTCGGGTTTACACGCGAAGAGGCCTTTCTCTCCCCCTTAGGCGATATGCTTGGCATCGGTCCCTCTTCTGAAGTGATTCCGATGCGCCTTCCGCTGCATATCAAAGTTGGCAAGGAGCTTCTCGGCAAAGTGCTCGATGGCCTCGGTCGTCCTCTCGATCCTAAAGTGCGCGAAACCATTCAACTTGACGAAACTTTTTCTATTATTAACCCGCCACCCGATCCATTGCATCGGGAAATGATCAAAGAGCCCATCTCTGTTGGCGTCCGTGCGATTGATGGCATTCTCACGTGTGGACGAGGACAACGGATGGGGATTTTCGCCGCTGCTGGGGGAGGAAAATCGACCCTTCTCGGGATGATTGCCCGCTCGGCGAAAGCAGATATTAATGTCATCTCACTCATCGGAGAGCGGGGGCGAGAGCTTAGAGAGTTTATCGAACACGACCTCGGTGAAGAGGGGCTCAAGCGCTCTGTTATCATCGTCTCGACATCTGATCAAGCAGCGCAGCTCCGTTTAAATGCTGCCTATGTCGGAACCGCCATCGCTGAATACTTCCGCGACCAAGGGAAAACTGTCATTTTAATGATGGACTCGGTCACCCGCTATGCGCGCGCTTTACGCGAAATTGGCCTTGCTGCCGGCGAGCCCCCCGCTAGGGCGGGTTACCCCCCTTCTGTCTTCGCAAAGCTCCCCCAGCTCTTAGAAAGGTCGGGTAACTCAGATAAGGGTTCGATCACCGCTTTTTACACTATCCTTGTCGCCGGCGATGATTTTAACGAACCTGTTTCCGATGAAGTACGCTCTATTTTAGATGGCCACATCATCTTATCGAGCGAACTCGCCCGCCAATACCACTACCCCGC
>CAYTIT010000131.1:0-4735 GCA_964437975.1 uncultured bacterium | reverse complement strand
GAAACCGATCTTTCGATAGTACTCGATAACAGGAAAGTCGAAGAGATCACGGTAGATGCAGAGCTTGCGCGCGGTTTAGGGTTGGACTCGCTCGATATGTCCGAACTCCAGGCTTTTTTAGATGAGCAGTTCGGTATCGAGCGCTTTGTGCCAGAGCAGCTGCAGACAGTAGGTGCCGTTCTTCAACTTGCTGCGCGTCACAAGAAAGGCGAGAAAAAGGTCCCCCCGCTTCACTTTGCGTGGGGAGAAGAAAAAGAGCGCCCCCCGGTTGAGATGCCAGAAGGGGCAACTGTGCAAGAGGTTTTCTTAAAAGGAGCCACGCAGCGAAAAAAGGCACTAGCGTGCGCTGACGGCGTGGTAGGGGTGTTAAGTTATCAAAAACTCAAAATGGCAGCCCTTGCGCTCCAAACAGCGATGAGCCGTTGCCCCGGTCGTTATGTCGGCGTCTTGCTTCCCTCGTCGGTTGCTGGTTATCTCGTCATTTTGGCCCTTTTACTAGCAGGTAAAATTCCTGTGGTCTTGAATTGGACTATGGGCGCGCGGAGCTTAAACTTCGCAGCGCAGTTGCTTGGTCTCGAAGCTGTTGTGACAGCGCGCCGTTTTTTAGAACGGCTCGATGTCCTTGAACTCGGTGATCTCGAAGATCGCCTTGTTTTAATGGAAGAGGTGCGCGCTAAGATGACGCTTTGGCATAAAATCGGGGCGTTACTCAACGCGAGGAAAAAGAGCGCGACTTTGCTCAAACAGCTCGCCTTGGACCAGATCGACTCAACCGATCCAGCTATTATCCTCTTTACGAGTGGAACAGAAACAGAGCCCAAGGCTGTCCCTTTATCGCATCAGAACCTTCTCGGGAACCAGCGCGCTATTGTCCAGGCCAATCAGTTGAAAACAAGCGATATTTTGTACGGCGTTTTGCCCCCTTTTCACTCATTTGGATTGTCGGTGACTGGATTGTTGCCCCTTTTGATTGGGATCAGAGTCTTTTATGCGCCCGATCCAACCGATGCGCGCGCGATGGCGC
Source organism: uncultured bacterium (assembly GCA_964437975.1). Classification (GTDB taxonomy): domain Bacteria; phylum Chlamydiota; class Chlamydiia; order Chlamydiales; family Simkaniaceae; genus JBCCHO01. The sequence goes on along the minus strand of CAYTIT010000131.1, from coordinate 3,711 downwards.
GCGATTTAGCAGCTTGCCAAGCGACATTGATGTGTTGCGCTCCGAGTTTTTATCGCCAACTTTTTAAAGTTGCTACCGTTGCTGACCTCCGATCACTGCGCCTTTTTGTCGCAGGGGCTGAAAAAGCAACACCTGATCTTTTTGAAGCCGTTTCTAGGTTGGGTAGCGGCGCTACGATGATTGAAGGGTATGGAATTACAGAGTGCGCACCTGTGGTGACGCTGAACCGGGAAGGGGAGGCGCCCAAAGGGGTAGGGCGCCCTCTTGATGGCGTTGAGCTCCTACTGATCCACCCTGAGTCAGGGGAAAAAATAAGTGACCAAGGGGGAGAAGGAGAGGTGTGCATTCGCAGTGTTGGCGTTTTTGCCGGTTACTTAGGGCGCGAGGTCGCCGATCCCTTTATCGAGATAGAGGGCAAAAAGTGGTACCGCAGCGGTGATTTAGGAAAAATTGATCCTTCGGGAGCGCTTGATTTGTCTGGGAGGTTAAAGCGCTTTGTCAAGATAGGTGGAGAAATGGTAAGCTTAAAAGCGCTCGAAGAGGAGATCGAGCGCTTTGCGCGCGCGACAAACAAGCTTGTGACAGACGATGGGCAGCCGCAGATCGCTTTGGGTGTTAAAACAACATCTGAGGAAAGTCGGCCCGAGCTTATCCTCTTTGCGACCGTGCCTCTTACCGTCGAAGAAGTCAATGGGTGTCTTCGACAAGCGGGATTTGGACGCATTGTCAAAGTGCGTGCTGTGAAACACATTGCGGCGATTCCCGTGACCGGGACGGGAAAAGTGCACGATCGCCGCATTCGAGAAATGAGCCAACAACACTAAATAAGGGTCTTATGAATCACCGTCACTTGCACCTTTATAACACAGAAAGTCGCCGTATCGAGCCTCTCAAGCCGAGTGAAGGGCGCGACCATCTACGGATCTACACGTGCGGCCCCACTGTCTATAACTATGCCCACATTGGCAACTTTCGCACCTACGTCTTTGAAGATCTTTTAAGGCGAACGTTGCGCTACTTTGGCACCCATGTCATGCAAGCGATGAATCTAACAGATGTCGACGACAAGACGATTCAAGGGGCGCAAAAAGATAAACTCGATCTTGCTACTTACACTCATCGCTATAAGCAGGCCTTTTTCCGCGATCTTAACATGTTGCATATTGAACCTGTCGAATTTTACCCCGCTGCCACCGACCATATCGGTGCGATGGTTGACATGATTGAGACGCTCCTTGAAAAAAAAATCGCCTACCGAGGCAAGCAAGGGGATATTTTCTTTTCTATTGCTCAGTTTCCCAAATATGGGCGCTTATCTCAACTCGATCTCTCGACACTCAAGACAGGCGCATCAGAGCGCGTTTCCGATGACGAATATGAAAAAGAGGTTGCGGCTGATTTTGTTCTTTGGAAAGCTTATAAGCCAGAGCGCGATGGGGAGGTCTACTGGGACAGCCCTTTTGGCAAAGGGCGACCAGGTTGGCATATCGAGTGCTCGGCAATGGCGACTCACTTGCTTGGGACAACGATCGACTTGCACGTCGGTGGAATCGATAACATGTTTCCCCACCATGAAAATGAAATTGCCCAATCGGAGGGGTGCTGTGGCGAGCTGTTTGTGCGCCATTGGGCTCATTGTCAACACCTCATTGTCGAGGGAAAAAAAATGGCAAAAAGTGCGGGAAATTTTTATACCTTGCGCGACCTTTTAGCGCGTGGCTACACCGGTAAAGAGGTGCGCTATCTCCTCATGAGCACTCACTATCGGACGCAACTTAACTTTACCTTTGAAGGGTTAGACGGTGCGCGTCAAGCGTTAGGTCGGTTCCGCGCCCTCATCGACCGGTTGCGCCACCTCACATCCACTCAAGGTGAGCCGATCGAGCCGTTGCTCGCGCAGGTTGAGGAAAAATTTGATCAGGCGCTCGCCGATGACCTGAATATCTCAGCTGCGTTAGGCGCTGTGTTTGACGGTGTGCGCGCTTTGCATACAGCGTGCGATCGCAGGGCACTCTCGGTTGAAGGGGCGACAAAGGCGCTCGCTTTTTTGCGCTCGATTGATCGCGTGTTAGGGTGTCTTCCTTTAGAAGAAGAGGAGGCGATTCCAAAAGAGCTTGTGCAAGCACTTGAAAAGCGCAACGCTGCGCGCGCCAAAAAAGAGTGGGCCGTTGCTGATCGCGCGCGCCAAGAGATCGAACAGCGAGGGTACCGCATCGAAGATACCCCTGATGGATCGCGGATCGTTCCTTTCAGAGGAGAGCAACTGTGAAGCGCATCGCCCGCATCGGGACGCAGTGGGCGCTTTGGCTTGTGGCTTTATCTGCCGCTCTTTTTCTCTTATGGAGCGTAGCGTGGATCGGTTTTTACCATTATATCTTGCACCATTTACCACTGACCCCTCCATGTACTGACGCTAAGTTAAAAGAGCTAGAGCCTATTTTCAATCAATCTTTTACTTTTTTCGATTACACGACACCTGAAGATCAGCCTGGTGCGATCGACTTGTTTATGTCAGAAGATGGACGCTATCTCATAAAAATATTCTTGCCTCGCGACCCCCAACTCACTTCTTACCAGCGCCTGCCCCTTGTGCGGACATTGACGACTTATCGCAAAGAGCTCAAAGAGCGCAAGCGCCGCTACTATGGTTGTGTAACGGCCTACAGCTTGATGGCCAAAGAGTGCGGACTTCTTTATTACCACCTCGCGCCTTCACCGGGGCTTTTTAATCGCGCAGTCACTTTGATCGATAAGGATGGAGGTGTGCGGGCGCTTGATTTAGATCGAGACAGCTTCATTGTTCAGCGGAAGGCTGTTGTCGCTAGCGCTTATCTTCAAGAGTGCGTTGCCAAGCACAAGCTCGACAAAGCAAAGCAAGGGGTTACAGATCTTATTGCTTTCATTCTCCTTTTTCAGCGCCAAGGGGTGATTATTCCCGATCTTATGGTGCACAAAAACTTTGGTTTTATCGATGGCGAGGTCATTCGACTTGATATCGAATACCTATGTTTTCATCCTAAACCAAGAAAGCGGGATGAGCGCCATTTGAAAAGCCATTTGGCCCTTTTTCGCGCTTGGTTGAGTGGGCACACTTCGCGTGAGCTCGTCGACTTTTTTGATCGAGAAGTCCAAAGAATGGGCGTTGCCCTTGCGGGGAAAAAGGCGGTATCAAGGCTTGATGAATAGAACAAAGGCGTAAGTCGGTTGTTCTCGGCATGTGATTTTTTAGCGTGAGCCCGCCTTGCAACACCCCACCCAGTTTAAACAATGTATTTATCGAAATGCGCCGCCCCCCCCCCTGCTTCAGGTGAGGGATGAGAGGCGAAAAGTATTCCTTCTTGAAAAAGTTAGGATGTTTTAAACTAACCCTGTCTAAAGACCTAGCCGCAGCCACCAAAGGAAAAGGGTTGGTTTTAGCCGTAAAGGTTCTCACGAAGAGGACTTGCATGGCTGTGGCCAATCCATCCCCTCCGGATTCAGACTATCTCCACAAGCGTTACTTCCAGCATGTCCTGCGGTTAGGTTGTTAGACAAATTTAATTTAAAATATCCCAACTTTTTCAAGAAGGAATACTTTTTGCCTCTCACTCCTTACCTGAAGAAAAGAGGGTTTTCCCGGCGCATTTTAATAAAAGTTGAGGGGAGCTGTAAGACGCTGAGAATTTCCAGACCTACTCTATATCGATATTTGAGTCTAGCGAAAAAGGGAGC
>CAYTIT010000130.1:0-4877 GCA_964437975.1 uncultured bacterium | reverse complement strand
CTATTTTAGCTATCTCGTTAAAAATCTTTTTGTGACGCAGGCAAATATCATCCGAAGCAACTAATCCAACCCTTACATTCTTATAAAAAATAAGGTTAAGTTTATCTATATTTGAACTGTTTAGTCTCCAGCAGTAGTCCACATCATCATATAATAGTTTTACCTCTTTTCTAAATGCACGAATAGTGGGTAAGTATTTTGGTTTTTTCATTTCTGATTGACAAAAAGTGTGTTTAAAATCAATGGAAATATTATTATTTACGTCCCTGTTAACTTCAGGGGGCATGCCTTTTAAGTAATTGTTTGCGCAAAGCTTTATTCTTAACTCTTTTTCAGAAAGTTCCTGCGAATTTTCAATAATGAAGTCTTTTAATTTCGGTCTATAGATAAGGTCAAACCCAAGTCGACATAGTATTTTTTGAACCGTTTTTAAGTCGTGCATCGCATCAGCGCCAACCCACTCTTGATAATCTTTTTTGTCTTCTTCTAAAAGAAAACATGCTTTTTTTGAGGAGCCACAATATATATCTCCAGGCAGACTAGATTCTACTGTTGTTTCCACAGTTACCCCCTTATTTTTTACTATTTTTAACATAAATAAACAGTTAAATCAACAAAAAGACAACAAAAAATGAAAAGTAAAAATTAATTTAATAAAAAAACAATTAAAACTAAAGGTGCTTGCCCGTCGTGATTCAAGAATCGGGAATGTTGCCACAGCCAACACTCGGCGATCTTTTATCGGCGAAGCAGCCTAGAGGCAATGATCGCACGGGCAATCATCTGATGCTTGAATCGCGATCGGTAGAGCAAGAGTAGAAAATCCAAAGATCCTCTCTAGAAAAAAGTCATTCCTTTCAAGTTGAAGAGATAGCTCGACCCCCTCTTCTTTGCCTTCTCTATGTGCACAGCCATTGCCTTTCTCAAGGACCAAGGAAAGAAGACAAGACTGACTTTTTTTGTTTTTTCTTTAAAAATTTTAATTTTGCAGTTGCTTAAATTAATATCATCTGTTCTAATATTAGACAATTCTTTGTAACGCAACCCTGTATGAAAAATAATATTGACCATCAACTTTTCAATTGAAATGCAAGAGCCTTGTTTGGGAATCTTATTAGCGCGAATGTCTAGCTCTAACTTTGGAACAAATTTATTATTTTTTACCAACCCAAACAAAGCTTGAAATAACCCGTTTGTTTTTTTTAATCTGAGTGCTGGCTTTCCTTTATTTTCAATATTATCTAGTAAAGTTCTATACAAGTTAAAACTTAGTACATTTAATCTATCCTGTTTTTCATCGTATCCTGTTGGACTGTTAACAGCATTTTTACAAGCAAGTTGATAGCTTTTTCGAGCACTATCGCCAAGGTTGTGCGCCATACAAACTGACTGGTCAAAACACTCTATTTCTTTCTGAGTTTGTTTTTTTAACGATTCAATTTTTATTAATAAAAAAATGGTGTTTGATACAACTGATCCATTTCTATCAATTTCATAAGGATCAGGTGAAAAATTAAAGAGATAAGATTTTTCATCATATTTTCCTGAAGATGCAAAATCTACGCACAAATTATGGTTTTTAAAAATGTTATGGTCTTTAGCTAAGTGGCAAGAGTTAACTATGCACTCAATTGGGATTTGGGTCGTCTTTTTAAATAAAACGCCGTTGGCTGTGATGGAGGCCCCCTTGAATTTATATCCATGGAAAGCAAGCCCCCGGATAGAATCAATCCATGTGCTTGTTGTCAAAAGATGACCTCCTTTTCGCCTTTAAGAGATGTTGGCACAGCCAACACCCGATTCTTGAGCAGGATCAGTCCAGACCATCTTAAATATAGCGCTTTAAATACGGGCCTGTCTTAAGCGCAAACTTTTTCCAAGGGTTTTTTTTATCTGCTGTTCGAAAGGAAATCTCTTTATATCTATTCAAATCCAAAAGATCTGATTGCAGTTTTGTTGTTAGTCGTACCTGCTTGGTGATAACTCCTTGTGTCTTTTTAAAGGGATCGCGTGTAAACTCGAACGTTGTTTTGAACTTTTGTCCAAAAATCACTTGCTCTTTCCCCAATGGGTTATCACAATAGATTTTGAGAAAAGTCTTTTTCCCCTCCTGCCTAACCAACTTGAGGTGGATGTCGCTTGGCATGTCTGAGAAAAGATGTTGTTTATTTAACCTTTCAAGAACTTCTTGATAACTAGGGTTCTTCTCAAGGATGTTGTCAAAGTCACAAACATAATCGCAGTATCCATATTCCGCCCTCAAGTTATCGCTAACACTCTCTGCAAGAGGTGTCTTCCCAGAAAGGCGCAGCCCTCCTAGCACTTCGGTAAATTTACCGCGCCCCGTGAACAAATAGAGAGGAGAACCTGAAAAGAGACTTTTTGTTTTCTGTTGTAACGGCTTGTTCCCCATAAATGTTTGAAGAGAAAACAACTGTGATCCTTTTCTTTCTTTGCTTTTTGGCGCTAGCCCCTTTAAATCTATTTCGTAAACTTTCGCTGGCGCTTCATCCTCTCCATATTTAGGTAAATCAACGAGATACATCGTTCGCGCATCTTTTCTATAAGAAACCTCGTATGCAACCTCTCTAATGTGCGCTTGATCTTCTGGGTTCAACTCGTCAAATTTCAAAGGAACCCTTTTGGTGTTGCTTCCAGCGGCAGCTAAAAGATCAGAGGGCGTATCATCTAAACCACGTGTCATAAGCGCAAGACCGCTCCCGATCGCAACAGCTAATCCTAGATCGCTAAAACTCGCACTCCTCCTCTTTCCCCTATGGGTCGCTTTAAGCCCCCCATAGGCCAATGCCCCAGTGACCAACCCGGTGCTCATAGCTACCTGCGTTGTGGCGTTCATTTTGCTACGCCCTATTTTGGCAAGGCTTGCTGCCACTAAACTCGTCACTGTGGCCCACTTTTCCTCTGATGGAGTTAACCCACCTTTGCTAACCTCTTTCAAACTCTTTTCCGCTCGCTCTTGTATCTTTTGCAACTGTGCCGTCACATCTCCTGTGCACTCGTTGTTGACAAGAGCTTGAACAAGCTTGCGCGCATCATCAATCGCATGTTGTATCTCGCGCATTGCTTTTTGATAGTGTTGACTGAGGCGCATAATCTTTGCGATTGTTTCAGGTGGCTTGGTGCGCTTTTGGAGGTTATAAACACTTTGCCAAGGCTTAGGAAGCGTTTCAACATAGCTTAGAGGTAACTTAAAGCTCGCTTCTCGCCCTTCGTTCCACTTTAACGCTAACTTCTCGGCAAAAGACAAATCGACAGCTTTTTTAGCAACCTCTTCGAGCGCCCTAGTTGTATCGACAATCCAATGATTGATGATTTCAAACTGTGCTAAACGGGTTGTGATCGTATCAAGAGTCGTCTTGTTGGTTGCTAAACATCGATTGATTTCACTCAGCTTAGTCTTGACTGCGACGACATGCTTTTTTTTCTCTTCAAGCCTAGGCGCTAGGATTTTTCGTTGGCCAGGCCCTAAATGGGCAACGCGTTTTTCTAGCTGATCAAAAGAGCGCTGACACCCTTTGAGATTCTTTTCTAAAACTTTTTGCGCGCTTTGCAAAGAGTGCTGTTTGCTTTCTAACGTTTTAAGACTCTCTTTTACCTCTTCAAGCTGTTCGACTCCATCATGCATCAAGTAGCTTGCATAGTCCTCCGACGCTTGAATGATCGGGTTGTCACCGCCGAGTGTCCTTGTCTTCACCTGATTGGCTAAGTCTTGCGCCATTTTCACATTCTCAATCAACGCGCTTGCCTTGTTGTAGATCTTTTGTACAGCTTCATCGCCTTTCACTGCTAAGCTCAAACAGGTAAACGTTTCAATCATCGAGTCGCGCGCGCGCAACCATGCCGTTCCCATGTTATGATAACGCTGCGTGATCTTGTTGGCACATGTTGCGGTCTTATGACACACCTCGCTGAGCGCTTTGAGGTCTGTCGTATCTAGCGACTTTAAATAGTTTGTTACTAATTTATTGCCGCTTTTCACCGCCTCAAAAAACTCTTTCACCTCGACTGCAGAAGACATCTTAGCAAGCTTGAGCCCTTGCACAGCGCCACAATGAGCGAACTTATTTAACGTTTCGACATAACTGTTTAATTCATCGAGTAGCCCCGATTCTTTTTTCGAAGCTTGCTGTAGTGCGGGATCAGACGTAAAAGGCTTGATTTTCTTGTCTTTAAATGAAGCCCATAGTTGTTCTTTGAAACGATTGTGTTGCGTCGTTTGAGCGACCTTGTGGATCTGTTCGTATCCATCGACAACCCTTTTTTCAAAAGCAAGGATCTGCATCATCCCACTGAGTGTTTTCTTCACCTCGTCGAGTTGCAAGCGGACTTCCTTAAGTTTGACCTTCTCCTCGACATCAAGATGTCCGATGGCTTCAACCAACGCCTCGATTTCTTCTTCCTTTGCTTTGACACATGAAAGCTTTTGGTGAAGATCTTGCAGTTTTTTAATTTGTTCTTCGACTCCCCCTTGAATTAAATGGGTATGGGCTCGGGTTTCAAATTTCTTGACGACCTCGCTCAGCTCATGCTGCATTGTTTCAAGAACCTGTATTCCCCCGTCAAGAGCCCTGTTCCCAGCGAGCTTAAGAAGCTCTGGCATGAGATTAACAGCAAAAAAAGGGTAGCGCGCTATCTTCGCTATAAATTCCTTGTTCACCTGCGCTATTTTTTCAGCACCTGTACTTTCTAGCGCCTTGAAATTAAGCATTAGTTCTTTGCTGAGTTGCATCAGCCCACTTGCCCTCTCTTGCCTTTCTTCGCGAGATAAAGCAACAAACTCGTGCCCCTTCTCAATAAGACACCGTACGAGGATATGCATTTCGGGATGGTTTTCGCAAAACTTGGCTTTTTTCAGG
>CAYTIT010000129.1:4189-4883 GCA_964437975.1 uncultured bacterium | reverse complement strand
CCCTAAAAGGGCAACATACGAGGCGACGGTCGAGGGGCTTGTGAAGACAAGCTCATCGATCTTTGAAAGGTCAGGGATAGGATCAGGTCGTGCATGGATTGTCTCGTATAACGCGCACACTTGATGCCTCACCCCTTGAAGTTGTAAAAAACGGCTCAGCAACGTCCGCGCGCGCGCAGATTGCGGCAAAAACACATAGGCTTCTTCGAGGCACTGCATCCGAAGCCACTCGATGATCCCCTCTTGGGTTGAACGCTGCACAACCTCAACATCACTTAGTCCGTTGCACTCTAAAGCGGCGGCAGTCGCTTTGCCAATAGCAACAACCTTTTTTTTCGCTAGCACCCTAAGGGAACGCCCTTCTTCTTCTAAGCGCTCGCTTAAAAGACGGGCTGTCGTTTGACTCGTGATAAGACAATGGGTGTATTCAGCAAGGTCAGCCCACGCTGTTTTCACATCAAATCCCTTTTTTTCTCTTGGGCGAATGGCGATTAACGGCGCATGTAGCAGCCGCGACGTGGTATCGTTGCTTGGCGCTTTAAGCCCTGTGTACCACACTTTTTTGCCACCACGCCGTCTAGCATCTAGCGGCTGAAAAAGTGCTTCCATCTCGCGATCGCCCTGGCGCGCGAGCACAGCCAACCTTCCTTGTAAAGGGAGCGGCTCTCCGGGAAGAAGCTCGCGCGTTACAGTT
>CAYTIT010000129.1:0-4173 GCA_964437975.1 uncultured bacterium | reverse complement strand
CTGCGCTTCGCGCTGCAGCGCCGCTTCGGCAACAATAAGACCATCAATCTCGCCTTGTTCAAGCGCTAAAAGCCGCTTGTCAATCGTTCCGCGCACTTCTTTGCACCGCAAATCAGGCCGCAAGCGCTGCACGACCCAGTCGCGACGCACCGAAGAGGACCCAATCCACGCCCCTTTGGGAAGGGTTTCAAGGCGTTCCCCCTTGGCGAAGACAAGGGCATCGAGCGGGGTCTCGCCTACAGTTAGCGCAACGCATGCTACCCCTTTGGGCAACGGGTCGGGCACATCTTTTGCCGAGTGAATGGCGACACGACACGCCCCCGCTAACAGGAGCTGGTCGATTTCCCGCGTAAAAAAATCGGTCTTCTCCAAAGGGCGCAACGAACGGTCTAATTGGCGGTCACCCACAGTTTCAGTCCAAAGCGGCGCAAAAGTAACCGCAGGAAAACGCGCGCGCACCTTTGTTAAAATTTCAACAACCTGTCGCCGCGACAATGGCGAATTGCGCGCTCCGACACAAATTTTCATCCTCCTCCTGATGTGTCTATCGATCGCGATGCAAAAATCAGGAATTTTGCCCCAGCCAGCGCCCGGCGATGTTTTATCGGCGAAGCAGGATAATGGCAAAGGCAACAACCTGATTCTTGAATGATGATCGGTCGACCTAGATGTTGACAATAACCCTCCTCACTTGTATCTATTTTCTCATTAAACTTGAACCTTTCTTGCGCCAGATGTTAAAAAAATTCTACCTCGTTTTTTTATTAGCCTGCTGTTGGGGCCCCTCTTTTCTCTTCATTAAAATTGCGATCCAAGCGATTCCACCCTGCACTCTCGCAACATTCAGAGTCGGAACAGCGGCGCTTTTGCTCTTGGTGCTCCTGCGGCTACGCCGCATTCCACTTAAACCCTGGCTTCATTGTACGGGTCATTTTTTTGTCGTCGGCGCCCTCTCTTCTGTCATCCCTTTTGCACTTTTAGGCTATGGCCAGCGCTTGATTAGCAGCGGCCTTGCCGGCCTGATTAACGGTTCGATTCCCGTCTTTACTGTCCTTATCGCCCACTTCACAACCCGTGATGAGAAATTGTCATTGTCAACAGCTCTTGGCATTTTTCTAGGACTTTTAGGTTTAGCTATCGTGTTCTTCCCGTCCCTAAAAGACACTTATTCTAGCAGTATCGGTATCCTCAGTGTCGTTGCCGTATGTATTTGTTATGCTATTGCGATGGTCTATGCGCGAAAAAACCTCAGCCACCTTCCGCCACTTGTTGGGCCAACCTGTCAACTTGCCAGCGCCACTCCAATTGGTGTGCTCCTGTTGCTCTTTTTCGATCCCCCTATTCTATGGGAAGCGGTCACCTGGCACGTGATTGCCGCTTGTTGCGGCCTTGTCCTCTTAGGAACATTTTTCGCTTTCATCATCTACTTTACCTTGCTGCGCATCGCAGGGGCTTCTTACCTTTCTTTCTCGACTTTTCTCCTCCCACCTATCGCCGTTGTTCTCGGCAGTGTTTTTTTTCAAGAAGAGTTAGCTTGGAATGCCTATCTCGGTGGGGCGTGCATCCTCTTAGGTCTAGGTATCACAACAGGCCTCATTCGACTGCGCCCAAAAAGGAAGCTGCTTGAGCCTCCCCATGGTTAAAACGAAAGGGTTCCTTTTTTAAGCTATTTCTTGAAAAACCAAGGATGTTTTAAGCTGACCTTAGAGGAAACAGGTCTAGAAAAGGCCCCGCGCACCTCACGGTAGGCGGTTGGATAGGCATAGTTTCTGCAACATTTAATTTGACCCACACATCAATTATGCGCTTCCTGCCCTTGTTCAAACAAGAGGTTCCTTGCGCATCAGGAGGACGATGACTAGCTACTCTATCAGTCACCTTGGCAAACGACTCTACCAAATGTTTTCTGGCTATTTTTCTCAGCTCCTCTTGTTTTTGATTCTCCTTTTTGCTTCTCGTCCCTACGATCGGTCGGCACTGTATGTTGCTATCTGGGAGTTTTTTTTCACTCTCCTGTTTTTGTCTGCTATCTTTAATTGCGATCATTCAAAACCCGTTAAAATCTGCGCGATTAGCTTTGCCATCCCTTCTTTGCTAGGACAGTGGTTCAACCTTCTTTATCCATCAAGGGTCATCACGTTGATTTATTTAGTTTTTACGATTTTATTTATCATCGTCACCACAACATCGATCGTTAAAAGCGTCGTGATTAACGCCCGCGTGAAAATGGAGACATTACGCGGCGTGATTTGCGCTTATTTTATGGTCGCATTTGGCTTTTCTTTCTTGTATCTTTTCATCGATACCGTAGCACCCTCTTCTTTTTATTTTGCCAGCGCGCATTTTAACCCAGCCAACCATATTCACTATCTTTCTGAAATCATGTATTTCAGCTTTGTTACATTGCTTTGTATCGGCTACGGCGACATCACGGCGATCAAAGATGTCGCAAAAACATTCGTGATTTTAGAGGGGATTATTGGTCAGTTTTATATTGCGATTCTCGTCGCTAGGCTCGTCGCGGTCTACTCATTTTACGAACACAAGCTTCACCTCGCCTCGCAAGACAAAGGGTCTAAAAAACCCCCTTCTTGAGTCGCGTTCGGGCTACGGCTGGGAAAAAATGTTGTGTTAAAAAAATAGGTCTATCATAAGTTAGATGTTCTTTTATCAGCACGCAAACTGTCACGTCAAGAGAGCTAGCGCGCCTTCATCACAAGCGAGCTCAACTTATGTCTGTTTTACTTCATTCGCCCCCGCCACCTCTTCACTACCAGTCGCTTGACTTTCCACAAAACCGACTTGGAAAGTGCCTGGTGACCACCTTGAACTCACCGCAAAAAGACGAGCGCTACCACCGCTGTCTCAAGCTCGCCACCCTCGTTATTTCCTTAGGTGCCAAAATTCCATGTCTTCCTATTGCCTTAAAGCTCCCTTTAGGCCCCCTCTTTGCAGCGTGCAATATATTGGGCTTCACTAAACTAGAGTACGACGCCGGAGCGAAAGTGATTGATGACATCACAAAAAAACTATCTCAAGACGAACGCGCATTCATGCCCCCTCAATCCAAGACGCGACGCAAAGCAGCGGCGTTTGGCGCTGCCTGGCTTATGGCAGCCACCTCCCAGCTGCCTGTTGCACTCGCTGCTGTTCGTTATAATGAAAAAGCGGTCGCTCCTTTGGTTGGTTGTGTGATGATCATTTCTGGATCTTTGTTTCCGCTACGCTCTTTGCAACTTTCTCTCGAACAGCCATGGTGTCAACAACCTATCAAAGAGGTAGAAACCTCGTTGGGGCAGCTTAAGCGCGGCTTTGTGGCTCTTATTCGCGAAAACAAAACGGTGTTTCACCAAAAAGAGCTGCAAGCCAAACTCAAATTTTTAGACATACTCAGCGCTGCCCCACAACTCGATGAAACGAACCTCGGCGATGACTTAAGGCTCCTCTTGCCAAAAAAAACTCTTTCTTCTCAAAAAAAGCCCCGCTCTATGGCGATCTTAGAAAAAGGGGTGCAAGGGGTGGGGTGGATCTTCACCTTAACTTATCTCACAGCTTTTGCTATGTATACGTTTACAGAGTCGAAAAAAACGCTTTACGACAACACCTGGACAGCCGGGTGTTTTGCCTCATCGGTCGTCTTATCGAATGCCTACCTAACCCAAGCATCAATTTCTCAAACGGCCTTAACTGTCTTTCGCTCGATCACTCACCTTTTTTCAACTCAACGGAAAAAAAGTTTAGCCCAGCAAATGCGCCCTAAGTTGACCTTTGCTCTGCAGGCTTTGGGCCTACTCATTGACGCGTGCGCCCTCGGGCCTACGCTTGTCATCTGGGGAAACTTTTACAAGAAAAACAAGGTTGAGCAACGCTTGTTTCAAACTTCTCTTTGCGCTGCGGTCTTTTTACTCCTCTTTACTGCAACACTCGATATGATTGACCATACCGTTGAAGAGATCCTTGCCAAACAAGGAACGACGACAGAAAAAGGGATCATAGAGCTGAGCCGTCAGTACGATAAGCTCGCCACCTTGATTGAAAAAAGTTCGCTGCGCGCTTTTAGCGAGACGTGCCTCGAGTTGCCTTTTGACCTGTTCGACCCCCTTTTTAAGCGCCATCAACTTAACCGAGAAAAACTCGACTCTTTCCTAAGAGGGGACAACCTCGATCTGTCCT
>CAYTIT010000128.1:0-4925 GCA_964437975.1 uncultured bacterium | reverse complement strand
TAAAAAGATTTTATCGCTTTTGATCCCAAGTCGCTTAGCGCGTAGCGATGTTTGCTGAACCGACTCTTCACCGCAAACATACAAGACGGTCAACCCTTGATCGGCATAACACCGCGCAAGTTGAAGCAAAAGTGTTGATTTGCCGATGCCAGGCTCTCCTCCAATAAGGTTGAGCGACCCGGCAACAACTCCGCCACCAGTTAACCGGTCAAATTCTCGGTAACCCGCTTGAAACCGCCGCACGCTCGAGGGAGGCACATCAGAAAGGAGCACGGGTTTGGCACTGCTGCGCGGCGCCGCTTCAAAGCGCAGCTGCTTGAGGTCGACCACCTCTTGCTCGACAAAGGTGTTCCACTCGCGGCACATCGCGCACTGGCCTGCCCATTTTGGTTCTGTATGGCCACATCCGTTACACACCCACTGCTCTTTTTGCTTTTTCACGCTAAATCCCCAACATCTTAATCGCCTGCTCAGCCGCTTGCTGTTCGGCTTCTTTTTTTGATGACCCCTCGCCTTGTCCGAGCTCTCGCCCTTGGATTGATACAACGATGTAAAACGTTTTCGAGTGGCCCGGACCTTCTTCTTTGATCACTTCATACAGCGGGGGCTGTTGATACGCTTTTTGACAAAAGTCTTGCAGCTCTGCTTTCCAATTGCGATGGGGTGCTTTGATAATTGCAGCCGCATCGTGACTAAAGTGGCGAAAAAAAAAGGTTTGCGCTACCTTGAGCCCCCCATCTAAATAAAGGGCGCCGACAAGCGCTTCAAAAAGGTCAGCCAAAATAGACAGCCGCCCTTTTCCAGTATTCATGGCCTCGCCGCGTCCGAGCAGCATAAAGGGGGCGAGCGCTAATTTTTGAACGTAGTGAGCACATGAAGCAGCTTCAACAAGACGCGACCGCAGGTAAGACAGCTCCCCTTCTGGACAATGAGGAAGCTCTTCGTAAAGGAAACTGCTAATCACAAGCCCTAAAACGGCATCGCCGAGAAACTCTAGTCGCTCGTTATGGCCCCGGATCACCTCTTTATTTTCGTGGGCAAAAGAGCGGTGAATAAAAGCGAGGCGTAGCAACTTTTTATCCCCAAACTCATAGTGAATTTTTTCTTCTATCAAATGAATATTTTTTTTTAATTCATCAAGAGATGTCACCTCGTTACCTTGCTTACTTCTTGTCGCCTTAAAAGTAGAAAACTGAGTATAATCATTCACTGCCTGAGGGTACCATACATGGGAAAATTAACCAAAATTCATTGGCTATGCGCTTTGCACTGACGTCAGAACACGTCGCTTTTTTCCACGAGCATCGCTACGTGGAATTCGAACAGATCATTTCTCGCGAAGAAGCTGATCTTCTCGCTGTGGCAAGTCAAGAGGCGTTGCATACAAAGCTGCGCACCTTTTTCCTTTCTGGCAAGACGCCGCAATGTGCTGATGTGTTTCGAGCGGGACGCGACTTGTGGCGCGAAAATAAGGTGATCAAACAAGTTGTCTTGCGCTCCCAGCTCGCTTCAGTAGCAGCAGAGCTCGCGAAAGAGCCGTCGCTACGACTAGCTTTCGACCAATCTCTTCTCAGCGCTCCCTCTTCGCATGACACCCTCCTTCCTTGTTTTGCCCGCCCCCTTTCACTCAGCGAAGGCAGCTGCATTCAAGGCCTTGCCGGCGCGCTCCTGTTGCAACTCTCTGACCCCTATCCCGAGCCACCCTCTTTGCCTCCCCCAAGCCTCGACGATGAGCCCGCGCCCCTGGCCCTTTTCCCTCAAAAAAAAGGGAGTGGGATTTTCTTTAGCCCCTTAGCGCCCCTCTCACTTGGGCACTTCACAGACAGAAGCCGAGGGGACATGCACCAACTTCTCATTGTCTATGGTATAGACAAGAGTCTATACAAACGCGAAAAGCTCGACCCCCACATCCACCACTTAAAGCGCTTCGGCTACCAATTCGGCGATTGCCTTAAAAAAGACACTCACCCCATCTTTAAGCGCGCTTTTTAAAGAGAGCGCGCGCACGACTTCCTCATCAGCGGGGGTTTGAGACCAACCGCGATCGGTCTAGCTAAGCACCAAAGAAAATTTCCCCCTAAAACCTTCTTGAAAAAGTTGGGATGTTTTAAATTAAATTTATTTACACCAAGCGCGTTTCACAAGGCCAGCGCTCCATGTTTTTCATTGGCGATCCAGCCAGTGGGAGGGAATGTCAAACCAGAATCAAGAGCACTCTCTTATGTCAACAACAGAGCACTCTCCTCAAGAAGATCCCGACCTTATCTCTCCTATCCGCAGCTACCCCAAAAAACAAAAGATTGAAATTCATATCATTTTTCTCCTTATCACGCTGGCGATTGATATTTTTCTCTTCTTTGTTTTGCGCAAAGAGGGCGAAGTCCTCGGCGAAGGGTGGCAACTGCTCACTCACCAGCTTCTTATTCCCCAAACCCTCCTTTACCTCCTCGTCGGGGTCGCCGGGGCCCGCATTTGGCTTAGCCCTGAATCGTTGATGAGAAACTACATTTTATGGGCATGGGGAACCCAAATTGGGTTGAATATTATTTGGCCTATTACCTTTTTCTATATCCCCGTGCCAATTATCACTCCTGTTTTGTTCACGTTGCTTTTCATCACTCTCGTCACCCAGATGTTTTATACTTTTTTTCTCGATAAGATCGCGGGATATTTTCTTATCCCCTATTTTCTTATTGTCTCATTTAAAATGTTTTTTCACTGGATTTTGTATATTCTCAACATCACAACAACACAGTAGCATGCAACTCATCAGACAAAAAGAAATCGTCGCTTTCCTCCACTCGCTGCGCACAGAAATCCAAACCGCTTTTGAAGCTTTTGAACCGACTGCTCGCTTTGAGAAAAAACCGTGGCATCACCCTGCAGGGGGAGGGGGAGAAATTGGACTCCTCCGTGGCGAGGTATTTGAAAAAGCGGCCGTCAATTGGGCCGGTGTGCATGGCAATCGCCTCCCTTTCGAGGAAGAAGAAGGCCCTTTTTTCGCAACCGGAGTCAGCCTCATCACGCACATGGCTAATCCAAAAATACCGACAACGCATATGAATATCCGCTACGTCGAAACACCGACAAGACACTGGATTGGCGGCGGCTATGATTTAACCCCCATGGGCTTTCCATGTGCAGAAGATACCGCCCACTTTCACCAGGTTGCTAAAGAGATGTTAGACCGCCATCATCCAACTCTCTACCCCTCTTTTTCTGAGCAAGCCAAACGCTACTTTTATATTAAGCACTGGGAAAAAGAGCGCGGTGTCGGCGGTATCTTTTTCGACCATTACGCGAGCGAAGACTTTGACAAAGACTACGCCCTCTTGCGCGATGTAGGTCGCTCTTTTCTAGACGCTACGCTGCCTATTTATCAACGGCGTATCGGCGAGCCTTTCACCGCCAACGATAAAAAAAAGCAAAACGCTTACCGCGCCCATTATGTCGAATTTAACCTTCTCTATGACCGCGGCACGCGCTTCGGTTTTTCTTCTGGTGGCAATCCCGAAGCGATTCTTTGCTCAATGCCTCCGATAGCCACTTGGTGATGTCAAACCAAAAAACTTTTCCTTGTTATTAAATTCATTTTTTGTTTTAATGTTTGTCGATTTTAAAAAAAAGGAGCGTCTTATGACCACCCTAGTAGCTCAGTGCTCTATCTCTGTCTTTCCCTCTTTTTCTTCTGCGCCACATAAGTTATACTTTGTAAGGTATCAAAAAAATCCCCGTACGATTAGAGCTTATCTCTCTCCCATAACGGCGGGAATCACCAAACAATGGCTGATAAAAGGGAAAAACATCACGATAGAACAAGGAACATCTCCCCTTGTTTTGAGCCTCCAAAAGCTCAATCGCCTCTCCTTCAACGAGCAAAACCGTCTCTGGAAACAAATCGCGCGCATCAACAACGCCACAAAACAGCCTATCGTGGATATCCAACACAATAAGACAGGCGGCGTTGAAGTGGCCTTAACCCTGAACCTTGTCGGTCTCTAGAAAGTCAGCAAGAGCGTTTTCCGAGAAAATTTCTCCCGCTACCCTCTCTCTTGCAACAAGCATTTGTTCACTCACTACCCTAAGGAAGATTATGTTACCTTCTCCAACAACCCTCATCGCGCAAGGACGCTCGTATTACAACAACAGTTTTTTAGGAAAATACCTCCCCTCGGCGGCTGTTTTTGAGATTGCATGTCATCAGGCTGTGTACTTCAGCTGCTCGAAAATCAGTTGTAAAACGGCCGAATACTCAATTCAAAGCATCGCTTCTAAAACATTTAAAGATCTGGCGTTCTTCTTTATCTTGCCGTCTAACAAGCTCCTCACTTTTAGCTTCACAGTTACCGTCCTTCCTCCCCTCCTTGCGCTGTGCGGGTACAAAAGTTTTTACTTTCGCATCTACGTTATTACCAGTGTCATCTTATCTGGCCTACTCAATGGCATACAAAATGCCGTGAAAAAAGGCCATCCAGACGTCACCTCTCTCAGCTTTAAAGGCAAAAATTTGACACAGCGGTACGATTTCACTCAAATCCCCAAGACAATCAACACAGTTCTTCTAGCTGACGCCCAATTTACCTCCAAACACTTAACTCAAATCCCCTCCCATGTCACTCATGTTAATCTGAGCCATCATAGCTCACCTAGCAACTTCAACCTAGGGCAGCTCCCGCACGCAGAGACAATTGATTTAAGCTATTGCGATCTAACAACCTTCGATTTAACCACGCCATCTCCAGCATTAAAGAAACTGATCCTGAAGGGGTCGATTTTAGCCAATGACACCCTTCCCGATCTTCCGGATGTGACTGTGATCAACTAACTTCGCTCAAGAAGAGGGGCCGGCAACAGGGTGTGTGGCACGGGGGTTTCAGCCCCCGTGGGCTTGAACAGCGCCGAGCAGCGCACGGACATTGTCCACC
>CAYTIT010000127.1:243-4935 GCA_964437975.1 uncultured bacterium | reverse complement strand
AATGCATCAGACCACAATTGAATACAAACATGGGCAAGCTTGTCTTGCGTTGCTCGGTTTCTGAGCAATTCAGCAGTTTGTTGATGGCAACTGCTTGGGCCATTATGTGTAGATAGATGTTTTGTGGAAGTCTTTATACTCATACGCTATACCAAAGTACTCTACGATCGCCATTTAAGCTCGGTGGGTTTTTAAGTGGGGGACATGCCTCCTAAGACGACCGATTTTTGTTCTAAATAGCCATCTAGACTGCCGAAGGCGCCATTTTCCCTCCCAATCCCCGACTCTTTCCATCCGCCGAAGGGGAGAAGCTCGGAAGTGACATCGCATGTATTGACGCCAATTGAACCCGCTTCTAGAGCTTCGGCAACGCGCCACATGCGGCTTGGGTTTTGGCTGAAAAGATAAGCGGCCAAGCCATAAGGGGTATCGTTGGCCATAAAAATTGCTTCTGACTCGGTTTTAAAGCGGTAAATAGGGGCGACGGGGCCAAAGATTTCAGCGTGATATAAAGAGGTGTCAGGCGTGACATTGCTGAGCAAGGTTGGAAGATAGCAAAGAGAGTTAGGCGATAAAGGCTTGCCCCCTGTCACGACAGTTGCACCTTCTTCCACAGCGCGGTGGATGAGGTGATCAACTTTATCAATTCCCTGCTTATTGATAAGAGGGCCGAGCGTGGTTGCAGACTCCATGCCTGATCCAAGGCGCATGTGCTCTTTGATCATTGCGTGGAACCGATCGATAAAGGGCTGGTAGATCTTGTCGTGGACCAAGAAGCGATTGATATTATTGCAACACTGGCCGCCATTGTAAAATTTAGGCCAAAATGTTTGTGATACAGCTTGCTCGAGATCGGCATCATCGAAGATAAGGACAGGGCAGTTCCCGCCGAGTTCGAGGCAGGTGTTTTTTACCGTTTGGGCTGCTGTGGCGCTCAAAACTTTCCCTACTTCAGTCGAGCCAGTAAAAGAAACTTTACGCACGAGCGGGTGCGTGAGGAGTTCGCGTCCGACCTCAGTTGGATCATGACAAGCAATGACGTTAAAAACGCCAGGTGGAAAGCCAGCTTTTTCGGCGAGGTAAGCGAGTGCAAGAGAAGAAAGAGGAGTGTCTTCCGCTGGTTTTAGAACGACGGTACAACCTGCAGCAAGTGCTGGCGCGCACTTTTGAATGGGAAGAACAGAGGGGAAGTTCCACGGTGTGATCATCGCGACCACTCCGACGGGTTGACGCAAAGTAAAAAAGCGGCGCGTTGGATCGGGTGAAGTGAGCGTATAGCCGTGAAGGCGTTTGGCTTCTTCGGCATACCACTTCAAAAACCCACTGCACCCCATAAATTCATGTGTCGCTTGCTCTAAGGGCTTGCCTTCTTCGAGGGTAAGGAGTGTGCTTAGATCTTCTTGATGCGTGCGAATAAGTTCTTCCCATGCGAGGAGGTAGTGACCTCGCTCGCTCGGAGGCAATGCTTTCCATGTTGGCAGGGCGCGGTGGGCGGCTTCAATCGCAGTGCGCGCTTCTTTGGCCCCCATGTCAGCCACTTGAGCAAGGGTCGTCTGGTCAAAAGGGTTGGTGACAGGGAACGTCGTTTTTTTTTCTCCTTCTACCCACCTACCGTTGATAAAACTGTGGTGTTTAAGTAATGCGGGATGACGTAAAAACGACATAAAAGCCCTCTAAAGTGAGTTGCAGATAGTTTGCGTATGGTCAAAAAGGTAAGCAATATTTTGCCTGCGCTTCCAAGCAGCGAGAAAGTCGTCGAGTGCATAGCGCACATGGGTTGTTTCATCTGTTGGAAAAGCGGGATCCATACAAACAACCTCTTTTTTGATCGGGTCATACCCTGTTACAACTAAGAGGTGCCCGTTTGCATAGGGGGTAGCGCTTCCTGCCAAAGGGCCTTTCACACTGACAACGACGGGAAACCCTTTGTGCAACGACGTGCAAATTTGCTCTATTCCCGTTAAGCGCTCGACCCAACAGGTCAAGTGGCCTGTTTCTATCATCGATGAAGCTGCTGCGATGTTAAAGACCCAGTTGCCAAAAATGTCAAACCCTCGATCCCAGCAGTTAGTGGCAAATTCTAACGGGCCGAGGTGGGTCGCATAGTTGAGGAAATGGAGGACAGCAAGCGTTGAAGTCGGTGAGCATAGCCTCTCTTTGCGCTCATCTTGAAGGGCCATTTGAGACAGCCCTTGACAGGCGAGGTTGATACGAGATGGGGAAGGGTAACGCGAAGGTGTAGCAGGTAACGGAGCGGTAGCGACGTGGAGAGAGCGCAGCTTTCTAAGACGAGCGCCTTCTTGGCTCGTTACGCGGACCTTAAATCCATGGCCGTCGGCTGATATCACATCTTGGTCGACTTGAATCTTTCCCTGCGTGTAGGAAAAGCTCGTTTGATCTTCTGCCCCCCAACGAGCATACCGTAGCCATGGCGACCACCCCGCCTCTTGTAAAAGACTCACCTCAATCAAGTAGGCGCCTGTTTCTGGCCTTGAGCTATTCCAAGAAATAATGAGTTCGTTAAAAGGGGCGTCGAGTTGGGCTACTTCCCATGTATAGACCGAGCGTGACTCAAAAGTCAGTTGTTTGCCTTTGTCATTATCTTCCTTTTCTTTACCAACTGCATCGCCACGATCTCCGACGGATAGAGGCTGCTTTGCCAATAAAGAATCTGGAGCGCTCGCGTTGGCAAAACTCCCGATGTGTGAGTCGCGATTGGTAGAAGAGGTCGATGGCGCGCGCGCGGCGTCGATCACATGGTGGTAGATAGCCGAACAAAGAGAAGAGAAAGAAAATGCACAAAAGAGTGCTGCAAAAAAAAAGGGTTTCATAGCATTACTTGTAGCTTGGTTTAAGGATTTATAGCAAGAGTGTTTCTTGTCAGGCGATCGATCGATCAGGACGCAAGCATCAGGTGATTTCTTGTGGCAGCATCTCTGTCTTTTTTGCCGGCTCCTTCCCGACTCTTGAAGCGCGATCGGTAGCTAGGGGATCTAGACATTTAGATAGGCAACAGCCTTTGGATGTTGTTTTGCGGCAGCAAGGGCAAATTTTTTGTTTTTGAGCAGCCTTTTATCCACATAGAGCAAAACCTCTGGCTTGTGTTTGACAGCGGAGAGGATAAACTCTGTATTTTTGAGCAGCGTTTTATCCGCATGGAGAATAGCCTTTGGATTTTGTTGTACAGCCAAGAGTAGAAACCTTGGGTCTTTGAGCAGCTTTTGACTCACATGTAGAAGCACTCTGTCATTGTCTTTGAGAGCAGCCAAGATAAATTCTTTGTTGTCGAGAAACTCTTTACTTAAGTACAGAAGGATCTTTTCATTTTGCTTTGCAGCAGCCAGGATAAACTCTTTATTATCGAGCAGTTCGTTACTTAGATGGAGAAGAGTCTTTTCATTCTGCTTGATGGCGGCGAGGATAAATTTGCGGTTTTTCAGGAGGTTCTTATTGACGTAGAGAAGCACCTTGTGATTTTGTGCTATAGTAGAGAGGATAAACCTTTCGTTGTTTCGTGCCTCTTCCTCTAACAATAGAAAAACTTTTGGATTTTGTTTTATAGCGGAAAGTTTAAAAAATTTGTTTTCTTTTAGCTCTTTATTTAAATAAATAAAAACTCTTGGTGTTTGCTTTATAGCAGAGAGGACAAACATTTTATTTTCTAGAATTTCTTTGTTTAAGTGCAAAACAACCTTTTCATTTTGTTTTATAGCTTCCCTTATAAACGCTTCAATTTCATGTGAAAAACTAACTTTAGTTAAAAATTTTAACGAATATAAAATAGTTTTTTCATTGTGTTTTATAGCAGCAAGGAGAAATGATTTATCTTTTTGTAGATCTTTATTTAAGTGCAAAATAACTTTTTCATTTTGTTTTATAGCAGCAAGAATAAAACTTATGTTTCCTTTCAACTCTTTATTTAAAAATAGGAAAGATTTTGGATTTTGTTTTATAGTGGCAAGAAGCAACTGTGTGTCTTTGAAGAATTGTGCGCCTGCATAAAGCAGAACTTGACACCCATACTGTTTCATTATGGCAAGGATAAATTCCTTGTTGTTGCGCAGCTCGTCACTTGCATATAGAAAAACAGCGGATCCATATTGTTTGATAAGGGCAAGGACAAATGTCTTGTTGTTGCGCAGCTCGGCACTTGCATACAGAAAGGCAGCGGATCCATATTGTTTGATAAGGGCAAGGACAAATGTCTCGTTGTTGCGCAGCTCATGACTTGTGTACAGAAGGACTTTGGATCCACACTGTTTTAAAGCGGCAAGAATAAATTTTGGGTTGTTGAGTAGCTTTTTACTTGTGTAATAGATAATTTTTTTATTGTGTTTTAGAATTGAAAGGATAAATTTTTCGTCATTGGACAACTCTTGATTTGCGTAGCTAAGAATAGCGCATCCAAATTGCTTGATCAGGTCAAGGACAAATGTCTTGTTGTTGCGCAGCTTATTACTTGCATACAGAAAAGCAACGGGTTCTGTGTGTTTTAAAACGGTAACGATAAAGTCTTTGTTGTTGAGGAGCTCTTTGTTCGCGTATTGAAGAACTTCGTCTCCCGATTGCTTTACAGCGGCAAGAATAAATTTTGGGTTGTTGAGGAGCTCTTTGTTCGCGTATTGAAGAACACCGTGTCCCGATTGCTTTACAGCGGCAAGAATAAATTTTGGGTTGTTGAGGAGCTCTTTG
>CAYTIT010000127.1:0-143 GCA_964437975.1 uncultured bacterium | reverse complement strand
TTCACGCACTGAAGAACACCGTGTCCCGATTGCTTTACAGCGGCAAGAATAAATTTTGGGTTATTGAGGAGCTTTTTGCCTGTGTATAGAAGAACACCGGGTCCCGATTGTTTTAAAGCGGCGAGGAAAAAATCGGGGTTGTT
>CAYTIT010000126.1:0-4938 GCA_964437975.1 uncultured bacterium | reverse complement strand
ATTTTTATTATAGAAAATCTTAAAATTGATATTGAAATCGACTATCTAATGAAAGAGGGTTGCTCTGTTAATAAAAAATATCATGAAGGAACAATTATAAGTTATTTTAGCCACAAAAACGAAGGGTATATTGTAGGGTTAATTAAAAGCGGGGTCGTTTGCCAAAGGTTCGATGACTGGCGAAAATCAAAAAAGAACGGTCTTTATTTGGGGCTAAAAAATGGACTTGTGACTGGTGAAATCAAGGTGGAGCTCGGTTTCCCCGCTGAGGCTATTGACCATTTCCGCCAATTTAGTGAGGCCGGCAAGTTGTTTGTCAAAAACTAAACCAAAGAAGGAGTGCCGCGCTCCCTCTTGGTTACCAGCGAAGCAGCTGGTAACCAAGAGGGAGATGAGAGCGGAAGCCACCAACCCGCTGCAACACGCCCTTTGTTGCACCGAAATGAACGATCTCTTATAGTGGCCCCATTAATCATCGTTGCCGCTACTGAGGTTTTTATGTCTCCTGAATCACTCTTTAAATCGACGTTCCGCGCTTTTTTTCGCGCTTTTGCCACCATTCTTGGGATTGCTGTCGCCCTGTTTGTCGTCTTAATTGGAATGAACCTCCTTTCAGAGCACCACCCTGTTTCTGAAAAGACAACGCTCATCATTGAGCCCGATGCTCAGGGGAACCGAGCCCTCCTTCCTGCCAAAGCTCCTGCGGTGTTGAAAATTAACATCCAAGGGGTCATTGGATCGCGCGAACTTACCGCTCAACGGGTGAAGACTCAACTCCTCGACTCCCAAACAGGGGCACTAAAAAATAACCGCGTAAAAGCCATTTTCCTCCATATTAACTCTCCAGGAGGCGGCGTTTGTGATTCATTTAATATCTACAAAGAACTCATCGAGTACAAGAAAAGATACAACGTGCCGATCATCGCTTTTGTCGACGGTCTTTGCGCTTCGGGTGGTATGATGATCGCGTGCGCTGCCGATCATATTCACTCGAATCCCGTCGGTGCGATTGGATCTGTCGGCGTGCGCATGGGCCCCAACTTTAACCTCTCTCAACTAATGCAAAACATAGGCGTCGCGCAAAAAACGTTGACAAGAGGAAAAGACAAAGATGCGCTTAACCCGTTTCGCCCTTGGACTCCGGGAGAAGATGCCTCTCTTGAAGCGATCATCGCGTACGACTACGCCCTTTTTATCGAAATCGTCACGCAAGCTCGTCCCCGCTTAAAGAAAGAGAAGCTCATTTCCGACTATGGCGCTCAGATTTTTGATCCTATTAAGGCGCAAGAATATGGTTACATCGACAACGCCAATTCTAGCTATCAAGAAGCTCTCGCCACTCTCGTGAAGGAAGCGGGCATTGCCGATGATGAGCCTTACCAAGTGGTTGAGCTCCGTATTCAACAACCCATTTTCTCTGAATTTGTCGAAGGAAAATCGCCCTTGCTTTCTGGAACGCTACATCATAAACTAGAGCTGCCTCAAGAAGGTGCTGCTTACCAGCCTCTCTACCTTTATACTCCCTAGCGTTTGCCTCCTAATGAAAGAGCTCTTTGTTCTAGATGCCGTCTCCCTTTTGTTTCGCTCTTACTATGCGATCAAAAAGATGACCAACCACCGCGGCCAATCGACCAACGCCCTCTATGGCTTTATTCGGTCGGTTCAAAAAATCATAAAAGATTTTTCCCCTGTCCACCTCGTCGCCGTCTTTGATGGCCCAAACAACAAAGAGGCGCGCCAAAAAATCTATCACCAATATAAAGAGAACCGCAAGGGAATGCCCGATGATTTAGCGCCACAACTCGACTTGGCCATCACCTATTGTTCTTATGCCGGCCTTCCCTACTTGATCGAGCCCGGGTTTGAAGCCGATGACGTGATTGGAGGTATTGCCCTTTGGGCCGCTGACCATCAAGTAGATGTCCGTATTTGCTCAAGCGATAAAGATCTATGCCAACTCGTCTCCGATCGCATTCAGCTCATCCATACTCATAAAAACAACCGGATCATCACCAAAGAGGTTGTCGAAGAACTTTACCAAGTACGTCCAGAGCAAATCGTCGATTACTTAGCTCTTATGGGAGACGCCTCAGACAACATTCCAGGCATTCCTGGCGTCGGCCCTAAAACGGCAGCCTCACTACTTAAAGAACACAAGACGTTAGACAACCTACTTAGCTCGCTCGACCAACTCCGCAACCGCCGCCTCGCTGAGAAAATCGCCACTCATCGAGAAGACGCTCTGATGAGCCAACAACTCGCCCAACTTATCGTCGATCTTTCTTTCCCAAAAGATCCAACTTTCTATGCGCCCAGCCCCCCTCAACTTGACAAATTGACCACTTTGTACCAAGACATGAACTTTGCTTCTTTGCTTAAAGAGCTCAAAGCGCCTTTGCCAAACGGAGGCGCCGCCTCCTCTGTCGATTTTCGCTGTCCCCCCACTCTTGTCGACGACGCTGCTGCGTTAAAACAACTCGTCGATCTCCTTGCAACACGCGAGGAAATCTGTTTTGATACAGAAACGACCGCAGCCCAGCCCATGCGCGCCACCCTTGTCGGCATCGGCTTCGGCGTGGCATGGGACCAAACCTGGTATCTTCCTTTAAATGGGAAGCTAGAGCGGAGCGCTGTCATCGAAGCCATTCAACCCCTTTTTGAAAACCCCGCTCGCCGTTTTTATGGCCACAACATCAAGTATGACCTCCACGTTTTACGCAACGAAGGAATTGAGCTAGCAACGATTGGCTTTGATACGATTATTGCTTCGTATCTCATCAACCCCCATCTCAACCGCCACAGCCTCGATGCTCTCGCATTAGAACTCTTTGGCTTTGTCAAGACACCTCTTAAAGACCTGATCGGCAGCGGAAAAAAAGAGCGCTCGATGCTCGATGTTGCCATCGAAGAGGCCGCTGCTTACTGCGCAGAAGATGTTGCCGTCACATGTGAACTTAAATCGTTTTTCGAAAAAGAACTCAAGCGCAGCGAGCTTTTTTCTGTGTTTTCAACGCTTGAACTTCCCCTTATCCCCGTTCTTGCCGCAATGGAACATGTTGGCATGTATCTCGATGTCGACGCCCTTCATTCGATGGCCTCATTCCTCGAAGCTGAAATCGCTGAAGTGCAACACAAGATCCACACCCTTGCCAAAGAACCGTTCAATATTAAGTCGCCAAAGCAACTGTCTCATATCCTTTTTGAAAAACTGCACATTAAGCTCGGCAATAAAAAATGGACCACGCGCGCTGATGTGTTAGAAAGTATCCAAGATAAACACCCGATTATCCCCGAAGTGCTCACCTTCCGCTTTCTCGAAAAGCTCCGTTCTACTTATGTCCAAGCGCTGCCACTTCAAGTCCACCCCACAACCCACCGCATTCACTGCAGCTTTAAACAGTTTGTCACAGCAACAGGGCGCCTTTCGTGCCAAGACCCCAATTTGCAAAACATCCCCGCACATTCAGCTGAAGGGAAAAAAATCCGCGCGGCTTTTCGCCCTGAAAACCCCACGTGGCGTTACCTTGCCGCTGACTACTCTCAAATCGAACTTCGCCTCCTTGCCCATTTCAGCAAAGATGACGCCTTGATCCACGCTTTTCAAAATCACCAAGATATTCACCGCATCACTGCAGCAGCCATTTTCGACTGTTCGGTTGAAGCCGTCACACAACAGCAGCGATTCCAAGCTAAAGCGGTCAACTTTGGCATAATTTATGGCCAACAAGCGTTTGGCCTATCCAAACAGCTTGGCATTTCGGTCAAAGAAGCCTCTGCTTTTATCACAACCTACTTTGAGCGCTATCCCAAAGTGCGCGCTTTTCTCGAAAGCTGTAAAGAGCAGGTACGCGCCACGGGTTTTGCAGAAACAATGACTGGAAGAAAAAGGCCCATTCCAGAAATCCACAGTCCGAATGCCCTTATCCGACAAGGTGCCGAGCGGCTTGCTGTTAACACTCCGCTGCAGGGAAGCCAAGCTGATATCATTAAAAAAGCGATGATTGCCATTCAAAGCGCCTTGGTGAAAGCCCACCATCCAGCTTACATGGTTCTTCAAATCCACGATGAACTGATGTTTGAGCTTCCTGAAGACAATGTCGGCGAGGTGAAAAAAATGGTTGTCGATCTCATGGAGAATGCCGCTCACCTCTCTGTTCCCCTGACGGTAAATATTGCTCTTGGCAAAAATTGGGAAGAATGTTAAACTTAAAGAAAATAGCAGTAACAGGCGGGCTTGCCTCTGGAAAGTCTACTGTCTGTCGCCTACTTTCAGAGAAGGGAGCCTATCAGGTCAACTCTGACACCCTTATTCATCAACTTTTATCCGACAATCCTTCTTGCATCAAGCAGGTGGTTGCCCTCCTAGGAGCGCGGATCTTGGTTGACGAAAGAATTGATCGCAGTCAAGTCGCAAAGATCGTGTTTGCCGACAAGGCCAAGCTTGCTGCCTTAGAAGCCATTGTGCATCCGCTTCTTTTTGAAGCGATCGATCGGCTTTACCAGCAGGCGAAAACAAGCCAAACAGCGACCTATTTTGTTGTTGAGATGCCCCTTGTTCAGGAAATTGGCAAAACGAGCGCTTTTGATGCTATCGTTGCCGTCTTGTGCAGTGAGGCTATCTCTAAAAAGCGGTGGGCAGCAGCGGGATTTCCCGAAAAAAGTTACGAAGAGCGCATGCAGCGCCACTGGCCTATTCAGAAAAAAGCCGCCCATGCGCATTTTACCATTACAAACAATGGCACCTACGAGGACTTAAAACGCCACACCGCGGCGCTGATAGGACAATTAAATCGCCACCTTTGATCCCCAACTTTTCCCGTACTCGCTGTCAGGAAGCAAAAGGATCTCTCCGAGGCAACAAACTCACTACCCCAATAACCCGATTTACATGGAGGAAATTCTCTTTCAATGAGACACGATAACCGCCCACCACAAGAA
>CAYTIT010000125.1:0-4980 GCA_964437975.1 uncultured bacterium | reverse complement strand
ACAGGTCGCAGTAGGTGTTGACGTCGGCGCGACTGGTTTGACCGAGCGGATTTTGGTTGATGGCGATCAATTGATCAATAGATTGTAGCCCTGTGAAGGTGGCTTCTTTTGAGGTCAATGAGTTGTCAGTGTGGCGAGAAGCGAGGTGGGTTTCGACCCCTTTTTTGAGGACGTCGTGAATGAGTGACGATTTGCCTGATCCCGACATCCCCGTTACGCATGTGAGGGCGCGTAAAGGAAGAGAAACAGATAGGCGGTTTAAATTGTGTTTGGTGGCATTTTCAATGTGCAACCAAGTAGAAAAAGAGCGCGTGTGCGAGCGGGTGGGCATCTTGTGTTTGCAGCTTAGATAAGCGCCTGTTAGCGAAGAGGGGTTGTTTTTAAGGGTAGCTACCGTTCCTTGAGCAGTGATTTGACCCCCCTTTTTTCCAGCGCCAGGGCCAAAGTCAAAAATCCAATCGGCGGCGCGGATGATGTCGAGGTCGTGCTCGACGACAAGAAGGGTGTTGCCAAGGCGGGTCAGTTTTTGCAGCGCCTCAGAAAGGAGGCGGGTGTTTTCAGGGTGAAGGCCTATGCTCGGCTCATCGAGGACATACAGACACCCGGTCAAGCCGCTGCCGAGTTGTCGCGCGAGGTGGATCCGTTGCATTTCACCGCCACTTAAGGTCGGCGCTGACCGGTCGAGGGAAAGGTAGTGAAGGCCGATTTCAACGAGAAAATGCACGCGGGATTGGAGCTCAGCTAGTAGATCGCGTAAGAAAGGGGCAGGCGCACCGGTTGCCCACTTGTTAAGGATGGTTTCCACCTCGGCTAAAGGTAAGCGACACAGCGCGGGAAGGGTCATGTCATCGATTTTGACCGAGCGAGCAAGGGCGTTGATCCGCGCTCCCTTGCAGTGTAAACAGGGCGAGGCTTCGAGCAACGGGGCGATCGACGCTTTGATGGCGTTGTTGCTTCCTTTAGCGGCGCGTTCAAATGCGGCGCTGAGCCCGATAAAGCGAAGGTGAGGGGCTTTAGGTGGGGTAGTGAGCGAGGGAGCGCCATTGAGCAACAGGTCAATGGCTTTGATCGGTAAGCGGTAAAGAGGAAGAGAGGGATCGATCTCGGCGCTCTTTAGAAAGAGGGTAAACGCATCGAGAGCACCGGGTGTGAGGGTCTCTTTGAGTAGTGTTTGAAAAAGTTCAAGAGACGATAAGTTCATCAAATCGCGCTGGCGCAACACATTGGCGCCCCACGTGAGACCAAGACCTTGGCAAAACAGACACATCCCGGCTTCGGCGTTAAAAGCAAAGGTATGGGGCGTGAGCGGCGGGTAACTCTTTCCCGTGCTGGGGACGGCAAAGGCGAGATTAAAAAGGAGGTCTTCGCTTGTTGTCGCGACAACAAAGGGGTGGTGTGTGATCCGC
Organism: uncultured bacterium; assembly: GCA_964437975.1. Classification (GTDB taxonomy): domain Bacteria; phylum Chlamydiota; class Chlamydiia; order Chlamydiales; family Simkaniaceae; genus JBCCHO01. Next base: position 3,574 of record CAYTIT010000125.1, on the reverse strand, counting down.
GTGGCTTGCTCAATCGCCTCAAACAGCCTTTTTTCAATGCCAGGGCGAAGAATTAGCCGGTCGATCACCAAAAAAAGGGCGTTTTTCCGTTTAGGATCAAAGGGAATATCTTCTTCGAGCTCGTAATAGGTGCCGTTGAGGCGCACCCGCACAAATCCCTGGCTGAGTAAACTTTCTTGGATTGTTGCGAAGGGGAGCTTGCGACTTTCTTCAATTGGGACTAGAAGGTGTAACCGACTGTGAGCTGGAAGGGTTTTCATCAAATGGTCGACGACAAACTCTTTGGTTATCGTTTCAATTTTTTCCCCCGTTTCAGGACAATAAGCTGTTCCAAGGTGGGTGTAGAGGATGCGCAACAAGTCATAGACCTCTGTCATGGTGCCGATGGTGCTGCGCGGGTTGCCGGCATGTTTTTTTTGCTCGATGGCAATTGCAGGCGATAGGCCGTCAATCGCTTCGACTGTCGGTTTGGGCATATGGCGAACAAATTGCCGCGCATAGGGTGAAAGAGAGTCGATGTAGCGGCGTTGCCCTTCGGCGTAAACGGTGTCGAAGGCAAACGAGGTTTTTCCTGCGCCTGAAGGGCCGGTGCAGACCGACATTTTCCCCCTTGGGATGGCAACCGAAAGCGCTTGAAGGTTGTTTTGCGAGCACCGGGTGATGTCGATGGTTTCAAGGGGTTTTCTTTTCGCCGCGCTCTGCCTTTTTTGGGTCGGTGCTGTTGTCGCTCGTGTTGTTTTGAGCGCACGCTTTAAAGCGGCTCCAGTCGCCGTTTTTTTGCGGGCAATGAGGTGGGGAGGCCCTGCTCCGAGAAGTTTTCCCCCTTCCTTTCCCCCTTCGGGGCCAAGGTCGATCACCCAATCGACACTTTTAATCAGGTCGGTATTGTGTTCGATGACGATGACAGTATTGCCTTGGTCGACAAGTTCTTGCAATAGCGCAATCAAATTGCGGATATCGTGAAAGTGGAGCCCCGTTGTCGGTTCGTCTAAAATGTAGACCGTATGGCCGCGGCTAGGGCGGATCAATTCGCGTGTGAGCTTGATGCGCTGCGCCTCTCCACCTGATAATGTCGTCGACGATTGGCCTAACGTGAGATAGCTGAGACCAACGCGCATCAAAAACGCGAGTTTGCGCTCAATGGCAGGAATCGATCCGAAGAACAGGTGAGCTTCTTCTACGGTCATGTCGAGAATATCGGCAATCGTTTTGCCGCGGTAGCGCACCGCAAGGGTGGCTGCATCGAACCGCTTTCCGTTGCAAAAAGAGCAGGTCGTCCAAACAGGGTCCATAAAGTCCATATCGAGGGCGATCATGCCGGCGCCGCGACACTCTAAACACGACCCTTCGAGAACATTAAAACTAAACCGCCCTTGAGTGTACCCTTTGACTTGGCTTTCGGGAAGTTGTGCGAAGAGGTCGCGGATCGGATCAAGGAGCTTAATGTAGGTGCTGGGATTCGAGCGCGGTGTCCGGCCGATCGGTGTTTGGTCGATCGCAATGATCTTGTTTACCTGCTCCATCCCCTCAATACGGCTGCACGCACCACGAGGCGCTTCGCTGCGGTGAAGCGCGTGCGCTAAAGCGGGGTAGAGGGTGTCGATCACAAGCGATGATTTGCCGCACCCTGAAATCCCCGTCACTGCGGTAAACAGACCGAGGGGAAAGCTGACGTCGATGTTTTTCAAGTTGTTGTGCGTGGCGCCGACAACGGTGAGTGTTCGCCCAGTTGGCGTACGCCGCTTCTTTGGCAGAGCAATTGTTTCTTTTCCACTCAAATAGGCTCCGGTAAGTGACCGCTTTGCTGCCATCACATCGTTGATGGTTCCTTGTGCAACGATCTCACCGCCGAGCGAACCCGCTCCAGGGCCGATATCGACGAGGTCATCAGCAGCTTCCATTGTGTCGCGATCGTGTTCGACAACGATCACGGTGTTTCCTTTTTCTTTTAGCGTTTGCAATGTTGCGATCAGTTTTGCGTGATCGCGGGGGTGAAGTCCGATCGAAGGTTCATCAAGGACATAGGTGGCTCCGACAAGACCGGTGCCAAGTTGCGAAGCAAGGCGGACGCGTTGCGCTTCACCACCCGATAACGTGGGCGCGAGGCGATCAAGGGTGAGATAATTGAGCCCAACCGATAAAAGAAAAGTCAGCCGTTGAGTGATTTCGCGTGCGAGTTCACCACCAATAAGGTCACTTTCGCCTGTTAGGTGAAGCGCATCGAAAAAAGCTGCCCCCTCTTCAACTGTCATCGCTGTCACTGCGGCAATCGTGTGACCATTGATTTGAGTAGCGGCTGGGTAAGGCTTAATCCGCGCGCCGGCGCAACGCGGGCAACGCTTTTCACAGAGCAAAGGCGCCATTTTTTTGTGGTAATGAGCGCTTTTTGCTTCGGCTAAACGTTTTTTTGCTTCATAAAGAACGCCGCGCCACCGGACATACTCTGTCCACCGTTGATCTTTTTCGGGGTGGACAAACGTCATTTTCAGCCACTCGTCGGCTGCGCCGTATAAAAAAAGGTTTTGGGCTTGTTTGGAGAGATTTTTCCACGGCGTTGTCACGCGAAAGTCGAAAAGGCGCGCGAGGTTGCGGTAGATATTGCCCCATTTAACTGTGTCATAAGAGCTCGCAATCGAGCAACAGTCGGTCGCAATACTTTTATTGGGATCGATCACTTGATCGAGGTCAAATTCCCGCGTTATACCAAGTCCTTCGCAGTGAGGACACATCCCAGCAGGGTGGTTAAACGAAAAATCGCGCGGCTCAAGAGGGGGATAGGAGCGCTCAGAGCGCTGCGCAAAGGCATGGCGCGAAAAAAGAATGTCTTTTTTTGCGTCGGGCAAAAGCAAAAGGACTAACCCTTGGCCGAGATCGAGCGCTGTTTCGACCGCTTCGGTGATGCGCCCGCGGTTTTCGGGTGATGCGACCACGCGGTCAATCACGAGTTCAATGGTATGGGCAACCCTTTTATCGACGGCAATCTCATCGGCGATCTCGACGATTTCGCCATCGAGACGAATCCGCGTCAGCCCTTTGCGCAGCAAATCAGCAAAAAGATCTTTGAATTCTCCTTTTTTTTCCTTTACGTAAGGAGCGAGAATAATAAGGCGACTTTTTGCGGGCAACGCGTGGATCGCCGCCAAAATTTTTTCTGTACTTTGAGGCTCGACACTTTCGCCGCTAAGCGGGCAGTGAGGAGATCCAATCCGGGCAAAAAGGACGCGTAAATAATCGTAGATCCCGGTCAGGGTGCCGACGGTTGAGCGCAAATTGCGCGCCGCCGCTTTTTGCTCGATCGCAATGGTGGGCGACAACCCCTCGATCGCGTCGGCTTGGGGTTTTTTCAATCCGCCGAGATGGCGTCGCGCATAGGTCGATAAAGACGCAATGTAGCGCCGTTGCCCCTCCGCGTGAATGGTTTCAAAGGCAAGAGAAGATTTACCTGATCCGGACACGCCAGTCAACACAATCAATTGACCCGACCTAAGTTGCAGATCGACCCCTTTGAGGTTGTGGACACACACATTTTTTAAACAGATCCATTGCTCTCTCATGCCAAATGAGTATACTCTGT
>CAYTIT010000124.1:0-4983 GCA_964437975.1 uncultured bacterium | reverse complement strand
AGGAAGTAGCGGCGACGCAACACCTTTGCTTCCTACCTCTCAAAGCCCCTGCGCTGCCAAAGGATCGTCTGGGCGGCAAACGCGTTCTAGTGTGATGCCCTCTTTTTCAAATGCCGCTATTAAGGCCCACACATAGGCGGACGCATAGGAGGTTTTGACCTGCGCCCGCTGGCGAAGGTCGATCCAGACAATGAGCTCAAAGAGGGCTCCATCTGGCCCTACCTCTGTTAACCCTACCTCGGCAGCAGGCTCTTTGCATGTAAAAGCCACCTGATTCCCCACCATGAGAGCAAGGGTGCGCACTTGCTCCCGGTCGACTTTCCGATCGACGACAAAGGGAAGGCGCAGTCGATAAAGCGCTTGTTGCCCAACTGTCCAATTGGTCAGCTGGCTGGCGACAAGTGTGGTGTTGGGAATCAGGACTTTCCGATCATCTAGTGTCCGGATCAAGGTGCTGCGCACGTTGATTTCAAGCACTGTCCCCATCTCTTTTGCGTCGATTTGAATTTGATCGCCAACGCGCGCTTTTTTTTCAACGAGGACGATGACACCTGCAATGAGGTTGTTAAAGACATTTTGCAACCCAAAACCAATACCGACGCTCAAAGCGCCGAGGACAACGGCTATTCCAGTCAGGTTCACCCCTAGCGTTGCCAATGTCAGATACAATCCAAGCGTAACGACGCCATAATAAGCAAAGCGCCCTAAGCCATACAGGGCGGCCTGACTTATATACCGTTTAAATAGCCCTAAGCGGGAAATGGAAAAGCGCACCCACTTGGCGACCACAAAGGTCGCTATCACCAAAAAGAGTGCGCCGCCTAAATTGACAAGTGAAATGGGGGTGTCGCGTATAAAAAACAGCGGTGTTTTCCACCACGAGAGACCTAAAGACCCTTCCATTTTACTCCTCTTTTTGCGCCAATGATGCCTTTTCCTCTTCAAAACTCGGCAACTGCAGCAAGACGCCCGACTGACCTGAGCCTAGCAAAGTGCGTGGATAACTTCCATCCCACTGCTTAATTGCCTGGTAACGGACGAGCGCTGGTGTGATCGATGCGGCAATTTCCCGGTTTGCGCAGGCGATTGCTTCGGCTTCTTTGATGATCTGATAAGCTTTTGCATCAGCGCTAATGCGGTGTTTTTCGGCATCGGCTTTTGCTTGAGTTGTCACCTCGATGAGTTTGGTTTCGGCTTCAATCGATTTAATCAACTGATTTTTTGCCGCTTGCTTTTCAATCATCGCAAGGCGCTGCTCTTCTTGTTTTGCTAATTGCACCTCTTCAATTTTTTTCCGAACAATTTGAGGAAGATCAATGTTGCGGATTTGTACAGCTTGAAGGGTGAAAGGCAGGCGCTCAAATTTACTGCGCAAGCTTTGTTGGATTTCATTTCCAATCGAGGTGCGCTGAACGGCGATTTCTTCTGCTTGATACTGCCCTGTTACGTTGCGCACAACGTCGCGCACGATGGGATTAATGAGTTTCTCAAAGTAGTTTTGTCCATACTTAACGAGAATTTGCTCTGAGTCGTGGGGAATAGGCGAAAATTGAATCGTGATTTCAATGCCAATGGCTAAATTTTTACTATCGAGGACAACAATTTTCGGCTTTGTGATCACCCCCTGTTCTAGCCTTTTTTCCCGATCTCCCTGGTAGTTTGCTGTCTGCATCTTCACATCCATCATACTCACTTGCTGGATCAGCGGTAGCTTAAAGTGCAGTCCCGGCTTTTGAACTTGTGGGCTGTATTTTCCAAAGGTCGATAGTACACCTGTTGTACCACTTTTTACCGTGTAGATACCAAAAAAAAGAAAGAGGGCAACAAGCGCAAGTGGAAAGAGAATTGCCACATGCTTGGGTTTTAATTCGTCCATAAAAAGACCTCCATTTAAAAAACCAGTTATCTGCCGATCATGATTCAACAATCGATAGAGAAAGAACCGTTGGAAATAGCATAGCGGATAGGCCCTTTTTTAGCTCGAATATGGCTGATCTGCTGAGCTATACGCTGTGTTAGGATCAATTGTTTACCCCCGTGTCTTCCCGCGTTGTGGCAAACGCGCCTCGACTGCATCGGCCAGTGTCGTCCCCATGTAGACAACTTTCAACGATAATGGGAGCGCTAAAGACAGTGCTGTCACTTTCACGCCTCGCGCTTGTTGCGCTTCTTTCATTTGCTTAGTGACGGCCAAAAGAGAAGGGACCCACCGCAAAGCAAGGGCAAGGGCCAACATGATCTTGTCAACAACAGAAAGAGGTAGAATTTTTTTGAGTACAGTTTCAACAACGCGGAGGACACTGTCGATTTTTGTCGTTAATGTCAAGAGTGAAGCGGCCAACAATAAAGTGATACAACGGAGAGCAACCGCGGCGGCAACGCTCCAAGACCCCATCACGAGTTGCATCAACACAACCGGCATTAAAAATAGGATGAGAGGGCGAAGATGGTTCAGTGCACTTTTCATCGAAAAACGCGCAAGGGGATAAAGCGATGTCACCAAAGCACATAGAACAAGTAAAAGGAGTGGATGAGTAAGTGTCAATAAACACGCGCTGAGCAGCAAAAAAAAGCCCAGTTTACTGCTCGGTCTCATCCGATGTAAGGGCGATGCGCGGTGAGCGTACAAACTAAACATCGCTTGTCTGCTCCCTCTTAAAATAGCGTTCTTTAGCCAAAGCGGGCGGCGCGTCGATCACCACCTGGCCTCGATAAAATCCGATCACGCGGTCAAAGTCATCAAGCATGTCGAGTTGGTGCGTCACCATGATCACTTGCCCCTCTACCTTAGCTAGAATAGAGAGCAACCGTTCTTTTTGCCGCCAATCGAGGAGCGCTCCCGGTTCATCTAAAACAAGATGGGGTGGCGCATGGACAAGCGCGCCGAGCAGCGCGACCATCTGTTTTTCGCCTGCGCTCAATTCGTAAATTGAGCGCTCGTAAAGCTGCTCAAACTGATGCTCTTTTAACAGCGCTTTGATCTTCGCCTGCTGCGCGTTGTCACATAACCCACGTCCTTTTAATCCAAACGCGAGATCTTCAGCAACCGTTGGGCAAATGATTTGGTGTTCTGGATTTTGAAAAACAAAACCGACGCGGCGCTGCACCTCTTTTTTGTCTTTTTTTGTGCTACGTCCATCGACGAGAACGGTCCCTTCGGTCGGCAGTTGAAGTCCATTCAAAAGGCGGGCAAAGGTGGTTTTCCCCGACCCATTTAACCCAATCACTCCGATTCTCTTTTCGCTCAAGTGAAGATCGATGCCACTCAAAATAGAGCGGCCACTTAAAACGACATCGACAGCGTGAAGAGCAATAACCGGCACGTTCATCCTTGCTCCATCAGGTGTTGTGGGCTCCGTTGCGCAATGAGGACAATCGTTTTGGCCGCCGCCGCCGCTTTGATGACATCTCCTGGCACAAATGTCAACGAATAGAGGGCCGCTTGAGCCAACGACAGAGAGGTCGAGAAGCTGAGCCAAAGGATGCCAAGAGGGTAGAGCGCGACAATACCCCCGACGATAGCCGCGCTAAACGCCGCGCTAAAGCGGAGCACCCCTTGTTTTAACCGCGTCAACCGCCCGACAACCCAAGCGGCGATCACCCACCCAACATAAAACCCGCCAGCGGGGCCGACGAGCACCCCCAAGCCACCACGTCCTCCTGCAAGCAAGGGGAACCCGATGCCGACAAGAAGCAAGAATAAAGAAAGAGCCAGCGCTCCCCTTTTGGCCCCGAGAACACCGCCAGCGATCATGGCCCCCATCGATTGCGCTGTCATAGGGACGCCGCCAGCTAATGGCGTCACAAGTGGAGGAACAACTCCTAACGCTGCGATAAAAGCGGCAAAAAGAGAAAGATAGACAATATCATGGGTTTTCATCTGCGCTTGCTCCAGCTTCCCCCGCATAGCGCTGAAAAACGTCTAACTCTCTTACCTGATCATAAGCAGTGCTCGCCAGCGCTTCTTGTAGCTGCTTTTGAGAAATGTCGGGAAATGCCGCCGCTGTTTTCAGCCACGCACCCGCTAACTCCCCTTTACCCAAGTGAGCACAAGCTTGCGAGTTGAGAAGAGCTGTTTCATATGAGGGATCCACATCATAGGTCGCGTGCGCATGTTCGGCGACAAGAGCGTAGTTTTGCCGCTCAAAAGCGAGTTTGCACAGAAGGGCTTTTCCCTTCTTTAACCGCTCTGTTTCCGCTTGTAAAAGTAAGTGGTAAGATTTTTCTTTTTCACCCTCATTGAAGTAGAGTTCAGCAAGCGACTCAACTGCCGCATGTTGAATCTGAGCATCACTGACTTTAAGTAGTTGAGTTAAAATCTTTTTTGCTCGCTCAACATCGGCATTTCTTATCGCCTCAACTCCCTTAAGGTAGGCGGCAAAAGGGGGTTCTTGCTTGAACTGGCGAGGAGCGAGATGTCTACTATCGCGCAACATCCGGAAGTTGTGCAGCCCATAAAACAGGAGGAAGGAAGCAAAAACAAACGATCCATGCTGAAGAAAGTAGTACAACGCCCCTAAGACCGCGGCCCCAACACCAACCACAAGCGCTATCCGCGTCCCTTTCGGTCCGAACCACCGTCGCGCTAGATAGTGAACGAGTTGCCCTCCATCTAACGGGAAAACGGGAAGCAGGTTAAATAAAAGCCAAAATTTATTTAAGTGGAACATCCATAACAAGGCGAGGAGAAGTGAGCGCGACGAGCTACCCAGCTTGAGCAAAGCGCAGTAAGAGACCAAAATTAAGAGCGCCGAGAAAAGAGGGCCATTTAAAACGACAAAAAAGCGCTGCTTCGCTGTCAGGTGTGTATCCTCATAGACAGCCCTTCCACCAAAAGCTTCTAAAGTGATCGTCGGGCTGGCGCCAAAGTAGCGCGCTGTTAAAGCATGCCCATATTCATGGAATAGAAGGCTAAACAAAGCGACGCCCCCTAGAACAAGACAATCAAAGAGCGACCCTATCCCCCCTTGCGTCAATAAAGGG
>CAYTIT010000123.1:0-5032 GCA_964437975.1 uncultured bacterium | reverse complement strand
CCTTCTAGGGAGTTGACAATCAATATATTGTCCGGCTTCAAATCTCTATAAATATATCCCGACTTATGTATATAATATAAAGCCTGTGAAATACATTTTCCCAGTTCCTGAACTTTGTCTATTTCCAATTTTTTATGTTTTAACAAATAGTCAACCAGATTTTCAGAATTTTTACAGAAAATACTAAATGACGCTACAACACACCTTTCATTATTATTAGGAGAAAGCTTTGTCTTTATTTTGTATGTATGAAAATCCTCTGTAATTAAAACTCCAAGAGTAGAAACTAAGTGGGGTATTTTTTTCTTAAAATAGAGCGCAATATACTCACCTGGTAAAATATGACCTGAACAAGTTTTTTCTTCTAAATCGGGCGCATTATTTTTATCTGATTTAGGAAGATCTTTTATTACCCACTGGAGGTCATCTTTTATTTTATTTATTTTATTTAGATCCATTGTTTTTAAAATTATTGTGCCCCAAAAAATATTTGTAATTTTAAATAATAAATTGCGAGAAGTGACTTCCATATATTCAATGTTCTTTATTCCGCCGTTTTCATTTAAACAATTTATTATTGCATCAACATGACGATCACTTCTACAAAAATTCATTAACACTTCTTTTACTTTATATTCATCTGTTTTATATGAATTTTTTTCCTTATTAGATACCCATCGAAATTGTCTACCTCTGATAGGTGGAATATAATCAGGTGGAATACAACTTTTAATACTCATAATACCTCCAAAAAAAACAAAAAAAATCCTAACAAAACCTCCTTTTTAAGTAAAATAGAGATATTAAAAAAAGGTATCCCGATCGTGATTCAAAAAGTGGGAATGTTGCCACAGCCAGCGCGCGGCAATTTTTTTAAAAGCAGAAGTTAGAGTCCGCGCGCGCTAAAAAGGTGGTTTGTCTTGACTTTCAGGTGGTGCGCAAAACCTTTGATAGGTGACAGGCCCCCAGTACGGATCTAGCCGCTCTTTTTCGACAAAATTCCCCGACGTATAACGGTCGATAACAGAGCGCCAAAATGCGCGTGCTTCATCAGCTCCCTCAATCTGACGCACTTGCCATGTCCCAGAAAAGGTAGCGAAGACAGCACAAGCAAACCGGCTACCTTGTCCTCGACGCCGATAAAGAGGAAGGATATAGAACTCGAGTATATCGGCGACTTCTCCCTCAAATCCTTTAATACAAAACCCTAGAATTTTGTCCTCTTCCTTCCAGTAAAACCCCTCATTAGGCGGGCGCCAATCAGCATCGAGTGCATATTTTCCGTCTGCCCCTTTCTCTTTTTTTGTAATAGGAGAAAACTCTTCTTCATAGTCTTGCACCAAGCGATCAAAAACGGTCGCGTTAGCAGCAGTGATTTTTTCCAACATAATTTTTCAAGGAAATCTCGTTTCAAAGTATAATGTTGACCCACATATGCGCGCTATTGTCACATTTGTTTGCCTTATTTTTTTCACTGTAGCAACTGCAGGAGAAATTGACTATCCTCTAACTGTCGATTTAAACCACCCGCAGTATGTAGATGGCGTCATCTCGACCACTCAAGGAGGTGTGATTTCATCGCCCAGGATGCGTCTGCAGGCGCAAAAGATCTTTTATACCTATAAACTTGATGCGGGGAAAAAGCACCACACCGTGCTAGCCGAAGGCAATCTCTTATTCGAACGAGACGGCGCCTTTTATGTGGGCGAAAAATTAGAGTTTGACTTTACGACAAAAACAGGGTTCATTTACGGCGGCAAAACTCGCATTGATTTTTGGTTTATTAGCGGCGAGACGATTCAGATCCACTCTGATGACCGTTTTTCATTGACCAATGCCCGCCTTACAACAAGTGAAAATGCCAACCCCTTATGGACGATCCAAGCGCGCCAAATGGAGGTTTCACAGCGCTCTTTTCTCGAGGCAACTGGAGCGACAACGGTCCGCTTTGCCACTATCCCTATTTTTTACCTCCCCCCCTTGCCTTACAAAGCCAACTTAAAAAGCTCTTCGGATTCAGTCGTCAGTTATATCCTTGCCAAAGACACGGGCCTATGGCCCTTAGTTGGCCTCCGTTATCGGCTGTACGCTTCGTCTGTTTTTTCTCTTTTTGCCTCACTTAACCTCCGCCCATCTAAAGGGATTCAAGGAACAGTAGAGTCGCGCTACCTTTCAAAAACAAACCGCTCAGAATTCCTCACAAGGAGCTACGCTGATCACGACACCTTTTACCGCGACGAAGATCCCGATCAAGCCAAAGCGCACTACCGTTTTCAAGGGCTTTACACAGCGCGAAGTGCAAATCAACGCTCTTCTTTCGATCTTCAGTACGATTATCTTAGCGATAAAAACCTCCAAACCGACTTTGTCGCGCCTCAATTTGAGTTTGACACCAATAAAGAGACAAAACTCCATTTTCTTCACCTCGCAGAAAACTCTATTTTTTCACTCAACAGCTTAGTGCGCGTTAACTCGTTCCAAACCCTCAAACAAGAGCTCCCCTCCTCTTTTTGGCACCTCAAGCCTCTCTCTCTCGGTCAGTCGCAGCTGGTTATGGAAAGCTCATTTGCCGCTTCTTACCTTTCTTACACCTTTGCACATGATCTCAATCAACCCGGTTTCGACTCTGGCCGGTTTGCGACAACACAAGCCCTTTACCGCGCGTTTTTTATCCGCGGCTTCTCGATCACGCCTCTTGCCCGATTATATGGAATCTTCTACACGAAAACTCAAACGTCAAACGCCCCTTCAGGTCAAGCAGTCCTTGAGTATGAGTGTTTGGCCGATTTCAAACTGAGGAAACACTATGGATTTGGCGAGCATACCCTTATTCCCTATGCCCACTACCGAGGCCTTACCTCCCCGACACTCGCTCTTGATCACCCCTATATTTTCAGTATCCGAGATGGTTACGATCGACTTAATCTCGTCCGTTTTGGTCTAAAGCAACTTGTTTACTTGAGCCACTCTTCTTGTTTTCCCTCTAATTTCACCTTTGACCTTTATGGCTATGCGTTTTTTAATGCCTCGACGTTCCGCAACACGATTCCCAAGTTAGGCTTCAATGCCTCGTGTCACTTTCCTTCTTTCGAAGTCACGGGTCAGCTTCGATGGAATCAAGAGCAAAAGGTCTTTGACACCGCCAATCTAGCAATCGCTTGGACGATCAACCGTTCCTTTGCCTTTAAAACTGAGCTACGCCACCGCAGCCGCTTTTACTGGCGACGCAACTCACCAGACAATTTTATCTTTGAAGTCGCTCGCCCGATTGCACAGCTTAGAAACTCACCCCTTTCTGATAAGCGGACGACCTTAATGTCGCGGTTGCAAATGAAAATCGCCCCACAATGGATTGCTCGGGTCGAATCACACATCGGGTGGGGGCGCGACAACCAACCCGACTACAACGCTGTCAAAGTGGACCTTTTTACAACGATCAGCACAAGTTGGCAACTTCATATGACGTTAATCCACTCGCCTTCATCGGAAAACAAAGATACGCGCTTTGTCATGAGCTTAGCTCTCGGTGCCAAACCCAACTTGACAGAGAAGCTAGGAACCTTCTGAGAGGGCTTGCAACTCAAGCCAAGCCTTTTCTTCTGGTCGCTAACGCTGAAACAAGAACCTATAGGGTCCTACTCGTAGGATCCATTTTATCGAAATGCGCCGGGAAAACCTTCTCTTCTTCAGGTGAGAGATGCGAGGCGCAAAAATATCTCTTCTTGAAAAAGTTGGGATACTTTACATTAGACCTGTCTAGAGACCTAACCGCAGGACATGCGGGAAGTCACGCTTGTGAAGATAGTGTGAATCCAGAGAGTATGAGTTGATCACTATCGTTGAAACAAGAACCTGTAGGAAGTAGCTCTTGCAAGCCTACTCATAGGGTGGTTTTTCATCTTGTGAATCTCCTTCCTTGAGGTGAGAGACGATGTCAACTTGCACACCTCCTTTCCTTCGGCAGGAGAGAACGTCAACAAGGAGATTCATGCCACACGCAGTTGGCCTGGAGTCGATCTACCTAGTCCACAAGTTGCGCAACCCCGTGTTAGACACGTTGATGCGCTTTCTGAACTTTTTCGATCGCCAGGAATTTTTTTTTCTTCTGATCCCCATTTTATGGCTTTGCTATCGCTGGCAACTAGGACGCAAGATTTTTTATCTTTTTGGCCTAAGTCTCCTTATTAACTTTGGGCTCAAGGCTCTTTTTGCCGAGCCCCGCCCCTTCTGGACCGACCCGAGTGTAGCGCTGATTCGCGTTCCAGGCTATTCGTTCCCTAGCGGGGGAGCTCAGTCGAGTATGCTCATTGCAGGGCTGATTTTCTACCACTGGAAAACGCAATGGAAATGGCTCGTCGGCAGCGCGTATGTACTACTTATCTCTTTTTCGCGCGTTTATCTCGGCGTTCATTTTCCGCTTGACGTCTTGGGTGGATGGGTCGTCGGCCTTTTTTTGTGGGGGCTTTATGTCACCTGTTTCCCCTGGGCGATTGCCAAGCTCAACGCCCTGTCCCCCCTCACGATTTTACTGGCGAGCGCTCTTTTTTAGCGCTTTGATCTTGACCTTTTCCTCGCCTCTCGTGATGCTCCTTGGCGCTTCGGCTCTAGGGATGGAGTGTGGTGTGTTTCTCAACATCACCCGATATCACTTTGCGCCTCCTCCAGTCAACCGGCTTGATTTTTGGCTGCGCGCTCTCCTTGGCCCTGGGGGTATCTTTGCTTTATACTTCACCCTTCTACCTTTTTTCTTTCATTCACAAGGTGGCGTTTTCTTCTTGTTTTTTCTTGAAGGACTTTGGATTAGCTTTTTTTCCAATGCTCTGTGCAAAAAAATTTCGAAAAAGCTCGCTGGCTAGAACAGGCCGGCGCGCAGGCGCAGAGGGCTAAAAAAGCCCCACGAGAATTCCCCTCTCTCGTTCGCGTTGAAGGGTTCGATGGAACAACAACAAGACAGCGTGTGAGCGCTAGAGACCGAGCGCACTTCAATGAAGTGGGCCTTTTGCCCCAGCCCCCGCTCCAAGTTTTTCCTTGC
>CAYTIT010000122.1:0-5040 GCA_964437975.1 uncultured bacterium | reverse complement strand
TAAACACCCTGTGATTGGGGTCACCTGGTATGGAGCAATTGCCTATGCAAAATGGGTTGGCAAGCGCCTGCCAACAGAAGCAGAGTGGGAAATTGCCGCCTATGGCAGAGCTGTTGATGCTATTTATCCAACTGGGCGTGAAATCGACCGAACGCAAGCAAACTTCTTTAGCTCGGATACAACAACGGTCAAAAGTTATCCCGCTAACGGATATGGGTTGTTTGATATGGCTGGTAATGTCTACGAGTGGTGCCAAGATTGGTATGACTATACTTACTACGAGGTCTCGATGCAAGAGCCCGATGAACCTCAGGGGCCACTTCAAGGGGTTTATCGCGTTTTACGTGGGGGGTGTTGGAAAAGTCTAAAAGAGGATATGAGGTGTTCTCACCGCCACCGAAACAAGCCAGGTGTTGTCAATCGCACCTATGGTTTCCGCTGCGCTGCTGATGTCAAAGAAGATTAGTCCTCCTGTTGCTCTTCTTTTTGTTTGCTTTGGCAATATTTGCCGTTCGCCTGTACTTGCTGCTTTGCTTCGCCATTTTATCCAAGAAGATCAACAAGAACGCCGTTGCGTTATCGACAGCTGCGGGCTTAATGCGACCTTTGCGGGCGCGCCTCCACACAAACACATGCAAGAAATCGCTCGCCAAAGAAGTGTTGTCTTAGACGGGCGCGCAAGAGTGTTTACACCAAGCGATTTTTCCCATTTTACGGCTATTTTCGGTGTCACTAAAGAAGTTGTGGCCCAGATTCGCTCTTTGGCGGCGACAGAAGAAGAACAAAGTAAGGTGTTTCTCGCGACGCATTTTAGCGCTAAACACCGCGATGAGGACATTCCCGATCCCTACTATTATGGCCAAGCGGCTGGGTTTGAGAGGGTGTGGGAGATCATCGAAGATGCAGCCAAAGGGATTTACGCCCAATGGGTGTGCAAGTAGACCGAGCGTGTCAGCAAGACAACAACCCAATGCCTTGAATTAGGAACCGCTGACATGCGTTTCAAACCTTTTTCACAGTTTAGGGGCATGTTGTTTTTGTGAGTGATGGCATAGTTCAGGTGCGAGGTATTTACATACGGCACGTTGCAAAACGCCACTAAGATAGGTCTTAGCTTGCGATCATGTGGCAAGACGGCATGAGGAGTTGGAGGGAGGGAAACCCCAATGTATTCTAGCATCGAACCTCTGAGCCGCCCCATGGATAAATCCAGGGGGAGGCTGAGATTGAGTTTGACAAACACTGTTGCTAAACCAACCAAAATTCCCGATATAGCAAGAAAGCAGTCTATATTTTTTTGATTTTTTCGCTCTACTTTCTTGTCAACTTTTTAGATGAGCAGACTTAAGTTGCTACTTGGCGGTAGAGCTTGAGGTAAGAAGCTGCTGAGCGTGTCCAGCTCCAGTCTTGGTGCATGCCGCAACGCATCATTTGATGCCATACAGGCTTGTTAAAGTCAAAGGTGTCAAACGCGCGGTCGAGTGCGTCATTGAGGCTTTTTTCTGAAAAAAGTGGAAATGTATAGCCATTGCGCTGCTCGGGAGGAATGGCTCGATTGTCGGCGTCAAATACCGTATCTTTCAAACCGCCAACATGGTGGACAAGAGGCAAGGTGCCATAACGGAGGGCGATCATTTGCGTCAAACCGCAAGGTTCAAAGAGTGAGGGGATCAAGATTAGGTCAGCAGCAGCAAAAATAAGATGAGCAAGGGCCTCATCAAAACCAAAATAAAAATGGGCATCATCTCCTTGGAACCGCTGTTGCAATTGAAGAAACGACTTTTTCCATTTTTTCTCAACAATCGAGCCGAGCAACACCGCTTGGCCTTTTTTTCTAAGCGCTGTGATCAGCCCTGACTGGATCAAAGCGGGCCCTTTTTGCTCAGCAAGGCGAGTGACGCAGGCAATAAGAAGTGTTTGACGCTCTTTTAAGCCGAGCTGAAGAGAGAGTGCGGTGCGATTGGCTTGTTTAGCGCGCAAGACGTGGGCGAAATCTGCGAGGTTGTGGGGGTAATTTTCTTTGAGATAAGGATCAGACGAAGGGTTCCAGTAAGCGGTGTCAATGCCATTGAGAATACCTTGAAGTTGGTTGTCGCGCTTTATCAGCAGCGGGCCAAGGCCAAAGCCCCGCTTGTCTTGAATCTCTTTGCAGTAAGAAGGGGAAACTGTCGTTAAAAAGTCGGAGTAGACGATGGCACCTTTTAAAATATTAAGACGGCGAAAGCGTTTGGGCTGGCGCATTTTATCATCGGTGAGAACAAGGTGGCCTGGAAGGCCGAGGCGGGTTAAGGTTTTCGGCGGGCAGATGCCTTGGTAAAGCAGGTTGTGTAGTGTTGTGATGATGCCTTTAATTTGTAGGCCAAGCGCGCGGTAGCGCTCTTTATAAAGGGGGGCGCAAATACCTGTGATCCAGTCGTGAATGTGTAAGATGTCGATCGTTTTTTTGCAGTGCAATAAGTAGTCGAGTGTGACTTTAGCAAAGTAGCAGAAGCGGGCAATATCGTCTTTTTCGCCATAAATTACCCCTCGGTCAAAGTAATCATTAGGCGAGTGGGGCGCAACCAAAAAAAAAGTAACGCCTTCGCGCGCGGTTTTCCAAATCGTATTGGTGTAAGCGGTGCCATTTTGAGCGACGATAAAGGGGGAAAGTGCGATTTCAAGGGGGGCAAAATCCTCTTTATTCAAATGGCTATAAAAAGGGAGGAAGACCGAAATGGTTTCTCCTTGTTGTGCCAAGGCAGTGGCCAACCCTTGGACGCAGTCTGCGAGTCCTCCGATTTTCGCCATCGGCGCCCATTCGGAGGTGATGTGCACGATATTCATAACTTTCGTCTTATAGCGCATCAAGGAGAATTTTTTGAACTTCAAAGAGATTTTGAGCGAAAAATCACAGCTAGACCCAACGTGACTCACACATCGGGCTCGGTAGAAATATAGATTTTTAAAAGAACTATGCTAAAATAGAGAGATCTTATTGGATCTTCTTGAAAAAAATGAAGAGCCTTGTTAAGGTTCTTTTCACCATTGGGGTGTAGCCAAGCGGTAAGGCAGCGGTTTTTGGTACCGCCATGCGGAGGTTCGAATCCTCCCACCCCAAAAACCTCATTTTAAGGGTGAGATAGACGCTCGATAACGAGATTGTCCGCGGTTGTAAGGAACGTTTCCTTCTTCCTCTATCTCCTTGAGTTGCGCTGTTTTTTGCAGTGCTTTCTATGTGCAGGCGACAGTGTAGCGTTGTTGTCCGCGTTTCTTCTCTCCCTAATTTGAACCCGAAACTCTTTGGCATTTTTTTAAGGCTTGGGGTGATGACCCCAGGTCTCAAGAGGATCGGAGCAGCGAAAGGTCTTGCGCCAATGCATGGTTGCAAGACCCCCGTTAAAGTGTATTTTTTTGGATATTTAACCTGTGAGAGCAACTATGAAACTCACTTTGTCTAAACGAGAAGGCAAGACACAAAGCGAACTCACGCAAATGCGTCATCGGGGCGATATTCCCGGGATTATCTATGTTCGAAAAGGAGCCGGCGAAAAGGTCGTCATTCATGGCGTTGATTTTGCCACGGCACTGCGTCAATTGAAAAAAGGGCATTTGCCAACGACAGTTTTCAACATCGATTGGGAAGGTAAGCAGAAAAAGGTCATTGTCAAAGAGATTCAGTATGATCCGATCACGTATGCCATTCGCCACCTTGATTTTCTTCCCTTAGAAGACAACGTGCCAGTTGATGTGAAGGTCCCTGTGACATGCACCGGTGAAGCCGATTGTATTGGGATTAAATTGGGCGGATTTTTGCGCTACCTGAAAAGACATATTAAAGTGCGGTGCTTTCCCGCGGATATTCCAAGGAAGTTCGAAATCGACATCCGGAATATGGAAATTGGGCATTCCAAGCGGTTGCGAGACTTTCATCTAGGTGATGGAGTCCGCCCCCTTTTCAAGCCCGAAGAAGTTATTTTGACCATCGCTAAACGGTAGCCTATGTGGATAAAGAAGCGACTTTAATCGTCGGTCTGGGGAATCCAGGTCAAAAGTATCAGCGTACGCGACATAACCTCGGCTTTCGGCTTCTCGCTGGATTTGCCGAAAAACACGGGTGGGTCGCACGAGAAAAAAAAGAGATCAAAGGTCGCCTTGCCCTAGGAAACTGGAGCGAAAAAAAGGTCGCCTTGCTTTTCCCTACGACCTATATGAACTTATCGGGCGTAGCAGTGCGTAAAGTGGCTTCATTTTACAAGGTAAAGCAAAGTAACTTACTGGTTATTAGCGATGATACGACGCTCGATTTTGGAACATTTCGCTATCGCTCTTGCGGAAGCGCAGGTGGACACAACGGGCTAAAAAACATCGAAGCGCAACTTGGCAGCGCACACTATGCTCGTTTAAGGGCAGGGGTGGGCGCTCCTCAAGGGTGGCAAGAGCTTAGCGACTATGGACTGAGCCCCTTTGCCCTTGACGAAGAAGCTGCGATGCCCAAGTTAGTCGAATGTTCGGTTCGCTGGATTGAACGCTGGCTCGATGCCGATGAATCTGGGCGCGCTGAAGCCAAAACATTTACAGCCTGCTAACGCGGCTAGATGTTCAAGCGGTCGGTAGAGTCCCCAAGGTACAAAAGCCTTGAGGTCAATGTGAATAAGCGAAGTTCCCCCCTTTCGTGGGAGAGAACTTCTAACGTGAGGAAGATCATGAAGAAACAACATCCAAAACTCTACGAAGGGATGTTCATTTTAAGTGCTTCTTTAAGCGAGGAAGCGACAAAGAAAGCCTTAGAGAAAATCAGCGCAGCTATTGAAGAGCGCGGCGGTGAAATCCACAAAGTGCACGATTGGGGTCGGCGCAAGTTAGCTTATCAAATCAATCGGGCTAAGCAAGGACATTACTTTGTGCTCTATTTTTCTGTTGTCACTTCTGCTTTAGCCGAAATGAACAGCGAATATTTGCTCAACGAAGACTTACTCCGCTATCAGACGTTAAGAGTTGATGCTGTCGCTGAAAAAATCGAGTTTAAACCACTACCTGAGGGATAAGAGATGGTAAGACAGT